>NZ_JBATWY010000152.1:0-14117 GCF_049672945.1 Haloferula sp.
GCTGTTCATCCGCCAGAACTGCGAGTTGAAGTTCCGCTCGCACCTTTGGAATCTCTATCTCTGGGATCCATCGATAGGTCGCTACCATGCCTTCCGCCAAGAACCGGGTGGATGGGTCGACTAGCCAGGAGGAGGTGTGGGAATGGGCTGAGAGGCCGACCAATCCTGTGAAACCGAGGAGAACTCCCGTCGTCCAGAATCGGGACGCGACGCTTCTCAAATAGATTCCAAAGATGATGATCCGAATGAGTAGCAAGACGAAAAATCACAGCATTTTCGGTCCGTAGGACATGGCCTTCTGGAGACCGAAGGTGGGGCGGAAGATGGAGATGGTGGCCATGGGAGTGAGCGCCATGCCGAGCGTTTTGTCACCTCGGTGTCATTGAAAAGGCTCGTTCTATGCGGAGAGACGAAGATAGTTCCTAGTCGAGAGTGTTAACAGCGGATCAAGTCACTGCGATCGTTCCCGATGCGGCCTCACTGAAGGCCGGTCGTGGATTGGCGACGCCGCGAAAGTGGCAATCTCTGGGGGGCGATGAGGAGGCGCTTTGGGGTTTGGTGACTGGGTCGGGCAAGAACCCCTATCAGACGCGCGTTTCACTCGCGGATCTGGCAAGCAAGTGCTCGTGCCCCAGTCGAAAATTTCCCTGCAAGCATGCGATCGCGCTGATGCTGATTGCCTGCGGAGAGCCGGAGTCGCTGAGTGAAAAGACGCGGCCGGAGTGGCTGACGGAGTGGCTGGTCTCTCGCGCCGAGCGGCAGGAGAAGAGTGCTGCGAAGAAGGCAGACAAGTCGGACAAGCCGGTGGATGAAAAGGCGGCAGCGAAACGACGGGAGAAGAAGGCGGCGCGGATCGATGAGGGCGTGGATTTGTTGAAACAGACTCTGCTGGATCTGAGTCGTGAGGGACTGGCGTCGCCTGCCGCTCGTGATGCCTCGACTTGGGAAAACCTGCAACGCCGGATGGTCGACTGCCAAGCGGCGGGTCTTGCCGGGGCCTTGCGCTTCGTGAAGGAAGAAGTGCTGCGCCATCCGCAGGTCGAAACGGAGCTGGCTTTTGAAGTGGGTCGCTTGTTCCTGCTTTGCGAGAGCTACGGAAGGCGGGAGCAAATGGAGGGGGGAACGAGAGCAGAGATCGAAGCTCTGGTTGGCGACGGTCCTCGCAGTGAGGACGTCAAGGAGTTGCCGCCGGTGCTTGACGATTGGTTTGTTGCGGGGCGAAGAGTTTTCGAGCGAGATCGATTGGTCACCTCGATGAGCTGGTTGTTGGGGCGCAAGACGCGCCGCTGGGCGAAAGTGCTGCGTTTCGCCCACTTGCCGGCGAGCATCGCTGAACCCTGGCCGTCAGGAAGTACGGTGAGTGTGGGACTTTGTTTCCATCCCGGAAAAGGGCCGGTGAGGGCGCTCCCGCTTGACGACGGGCAGGTGGCCTCGGGTCCCGTGCCGGAAGCGTCTGATAAGGACTTTGACGCCATGCTTTCGAGATACTCGGAGACTCTGACCGGGAGTCCTTTTCTGAGGACCTTACCCTTTCTGCTGGAGCTCCGCCCGGCGGCTTCCGCTTGGCTCGCGGACGTCCATGGGCGCGCGTTGCCGTGGCTTTCAGATGAGGTGGAAGTCCTTCGAGTCGAGTCGATTACGGGAGGAGCAAGCACGCTTGCCTGCGGTGAATGGGATGGATCCTCACTCCGCCTGCTGGCCGTGGCGGACGGCGAAAATTGGGCAACGATCAACCCACGAAACGGATGAGCGAAGACCCTCTGATCGCCACATCCCTGCTCGGAGCCGCTCGCTTGAAGGAGCTACCACCCGCACCGGATCTTACCTGGCAAACGACCTGGGATGCGATCCCGATGGACGATCCAGCTGCCGGGCTGTTGCAAGCGCTGGCCCTGAGTCGGGCCGCACGGCTTGCGGGGAAGAAAACAGTGGAGGCTGGAGGAGTGGCGGAACCCTGCAAACCTGAAAGCTGCGAGGAGTTGGGTGAAGTTGCCGTTGCTGCCTTGCTACGCATGCTGGGGGGTGAATTCCGGGAGGTTCTTCCTGAGTGGTTGGATTCAAACGAGAGCACCGGGTGCGTGGTTCCGGCCAGAGTTTTGCCAGAGCTGTTAGAAGCGGGCAGGCGTGACCGTTCGTTGCGTGCTTCCCTTGCTGGGTTAGTGGGCGAGAGAGGAAGATGGATGGCTCAGCGGCATGAGAAATATGCCTGGGTGTTGGACCGTACGGCAGGAGGTGAGGCCGACTGGGATGGCGACCATGATTCGGATCGCTTGGAGTGGTTGCGCCAGACGCGCCATCAGGATCCTGGGAAAGCCGTTGCCGCATTGAGTGAAGGTTGGGCGGGTGAATCGCCGGACTTCAGGCAGTCGGTCGTGCAACTCGCGGCGAACGAAGCATTGGCATGCGACGAAAGCTGGTTGGAGAACCTCGGGCTTAAAGATCGTCGGCAGGAGACGCGACGGCTCGCAGCGGCGGCGCTGATGCAGTTGCGTGACAGCGCGTTCGCAATTCGGAACCGTGAACGCCTGCGCCAGATCGTCCGCATCGGAGGGGTGCTGCGAAAGAAAATCGAAGTCGAGCCACCTACCGCCTTCGACGAGTGCTGGGCCGCAGATGGTCTCCGCGAAAAGCCGCCTGCCGGGACTGGGGAAAAGGCGTGGTGGTTGCAGCAGATCGTTGGGATGGTGCCTTTGAGTGAGTGGCTGGTGATGCTGGAAGTCACTGAAAAAGAGCTATTCAAGATCACGATTGAGCCGGACTGGAAAGACGACATCGTGCTCGGTTGGATCGAAAGCGCGAAGAATCTGCCAGCCCACTCTCTGCCGTCAGGTCTGCTGGTATTCCTGGCGGAACTGAAGGTATGGCCAGCCAAGGCAGGCTCGAGACCCCAAGTGCTGGCGTCGCTCTTGGCCGCGGCACCGGATCCCGATCCACTGCTGGAGGACCTCGCGAAGAGATTGCCGGAAGCCGAGATGATCCAACTACTGACCAGCCATCGCCGGGCACCCCGGAGTTCGAAGTCTTTGGTGATTGCCGTGATCCGAAAAACTCTTTGGCGGACCCCGGTGACCATCACTCGTCCTGATGGTCGTTTGTTGGCGCTTTGTGTGCCACTCACCTCCATCCAAGGTGAACTCGAATGGCTGTCGCGTCTCAAGGAATTGTCGGCTCCGGCCGAAGAGTTTGCGACTACGCTTGAATTTCGCCGGAACCTTTTCACGACCACGACCAAAGAATCATGAGCCACCAAGTACTACGTCAACACGCGGAGATCGCCTACGAGGCGGAGCTCGCGGCCCTTGCGGCCCAAGACGATCGCCCGCGCCCGCCGCAATGGAATCTCTCGCCCTGGGCGGTGGTGGATTACCTGTTGGGGACCAGGCTTCCCGATGGTACCGAGATTTCGCCGAAGTACATCGGCGACCGGCGAATCATGGAAATCGCGGTGGCGACACTGGCGACAGATCGTTCCTTGCTTCTGTTAGGTGTTCCTGGCACCGCAAAGAGCTGGGTTTCGGAACATCTGGCAGCAGCGATTTCTGGCGACTCGACCTTGCTCGTCCAAGGCACGGCGGGAACCGGTGAGGAAGCGATGCGCTACAATTGGAACTACGCCTTGCTGCTTGCCAAGGGCCCGACGGAAGAGGCACTGGTGCCGAGCCCGATGTTCAATGCGATGAAGACGGGCAAGCTGTGTCGCGTCGAGGAACTGACGCGGATTCCTTCCGAAGTGCAGGACACACTGATCACGATGCTCTCGGAGAAAACGCTGCCGATTCCCGAGTTGTCCTCTGAAATTCAGGGGGTTGAGGGTTTCAATGTGATCGCGACGGCCAACAGCCGGGATCGTGGCGTGAACGAATTGTCGTCGGCCCTGCAACGCCGCTTCAATGTGGTGGTGCTTCCCCTTCCCTCATCGATCGAGGCGGAGATTGAGATCGTGAGTTCGCGAGTGGCCTCGATGAGCAAGGCACTGGCATTGCCGGCCGAACCGCCGGCACTTGAAGAGATCCGTCGGGTTGTGACCGTGTTCCGTGAGTTGCGCAGCGGCGCGACCGAGGATGGAAAGTCGAAAGTGAAGAGTCCGAGCGGAACGCTCAGTACGGCGGAAGCGATCTCGGTCGTGACCAGCGGGCTTTCGCTGGCGGGTCACTTCGGAGATGGAAAACTCACCGCTCTCGATCTGGCGGCGGGAATGATCGGTGCGATCGTCAAGGACCCGACGCAGGACCCGGTGGTTTTTAAAGAGTATCTGGAGACCGTGGTGAAGGAGCGCGAGGGTTGGAAGGACTTGTATCGTGCGTGCAAGGATCGGATTTGAATAAATAAAATCATATGAATACTGATCTTCAGGCAGCCCTGGACAAACTAAAGGATTCTCAGAACGCGGCTTTTCAGGACATCCATGCGGTCATCGAAGCCTATCGCGAATCAGCCGATCCAGCAGATGCGGTCTTGAAACCGTTTAATGGTTACTCGTTTGATTTGAATTCTCTGGAGCGCGAAGTTGCACGATATTTTACGACCGATCGTGATGCGAGTGCCATTGCTTCTCTGATCCTACTCAATCTCGGGAAAGGAGCGGAAGAGCACCCACTCGTCGAAGGGTTCATGGGTCGCGTCCTGGGAGAAGAGGGCGTGTTCCAGAATGATCACAATCAGGTGCTCACGCTCGCTAGGGCAGTAGGGGTCGATGAGGTGACCGCCGCCAGTGGCCTCGCGCTTTGGTCGAAGCAGGATCTTGATTACGGTTGGATTGAAGACTCTGTGCCGGAAGGCATCGATTTTTCACACCCATTGGAGCGCTATTTCCAGGAACTTGATGACCAGGTGCTCGGAGAAGTTTTGGCTGTCTCGCGCAAGGGAAAATACAACATTGCCGGCGCGCCGGACAAAATGATCGCCACCTTTGCAATCCATCGTCCCGAAGTGCTTGGACCATGGATTTCAAGGGTGCTAGAGGGAAAACATACTGGCAGTCCTGGAGTGTGGATGCTGATCACGAGAGGCACTGAGCGGTGGGACAAGGAAATGCTCGAGGCGGCACTAAAGCTGCCACCTACTGAATGCCTTACTCTCATCCTTCATCTCAGTAGGAATGGCCGGGTGGTTGACCCGGAGATGATTCGCGCAGTGGCGATTGAAAAAGATCAGACAAAATTCGATGATGCGCTGAAGTTTCTGGCAGCAGAGTTTCCAGACGAATTCATACCTCATTTCAAGGAACTGCATCTGAAGGGCCGACTCATTCAAGGGTACGGTTCCCAAGTGCACGATGGGGTATTTCAATTGGTAGCTGAGCGCTGGTCGAATGGTGGAGCAGAATTGTTTGACGCCTTGCTCGAACTGCCTCCAGAGAGGCTCAGTGGTGGCTATCGGAATTATGTCAATGTTGGTAAGTTGCTTGAGAAGGCGACAATTGGATTGGTCGCCAGTTTGCAGTCTGTTGGATTCAACCCAGCGCGTGACTGGGTGCTGCGGGCTCAGGAGTATCTGGGGAAAGGCAAGGCCACCCCGATCGAAAGAAGTGATGCGCGGGTCGCGGTGTGGCAGGCGGTGGCAGAACTGGCTAAGCAGCCATTCGTGGATGACTTTCGCGCGCTCTTGGGTAGCAAATCAAAGTCCCTTCGTGCGGTTGCCATTGATGCGATTTCAAGTCAGGACGATCCGAAATTGATTTCAGAAGTCATCGAACAATACCGTGGAGGAAAAGTCGACGAACGGATAGGCCTCTGTGAGTTGCTCGAATCCTTGGCGGATGTAGAACATGCGGAGCTACTCAAGGAGATGCTTGTGAACGAAGATTCTGACAAGGTTCGGGATGCGATTCAGAATGCTTTGCTTGAGTGCGGAGGAAGCTCGACGGAAGCCACGAGTGCGGAGCCCGGTAACATGGACGAAGTGCTGACTGAGATTAGAAAGCATGCGAAGAAGACCAAGCTTCCGAAGTCGACTTGGTTGGATGCGGGTGCCCTACCAGCCTTGAAATACACCGACGGCCGTGTCCTTTCTGAGGAAGTCGTCACTTTCCTCATCGCCAAGCAGTCGAAGCATAAGGTGATCGAAGCTGCTCCGGATGTGGTTTCTTTACTCGTCCATATTGATCGGGCTTCGAGCAAGGATTTCGCATTGAAACTCGTCGAAGGCTTTCTCGATTCCGAACAGGCGGCGGCAGATCGCTGGGCGCTGACCTTGGGCGGCTTGTTAGGGGATCAGCGGATCATTCCGCCGCTGCTTTCTCGGATCCAGGGATGGTGTGAGAACTCGCGGCACAAGCTGGCGGAGTATGCGGCCCAGGCGATTTCGCTGCTGCCGGGGGATGAGCCGCTGATGGTGCTGGATACTTTGGCGACACGCTACCGGAGCAAGTTCAAGAATGTCGGCAAGGCTTGTGCGGCGGCATTTGAAGCGGCGGCGGTGGCGCGTGGGATCACGCCGGATGAGCTGGGTGATATGGTGGTGCCGTCGTTTGAATTTGATGAGGAAGGAGTGCGGCGCTTCGAGTGGGACGGAGGCGGGATCAGCGCGGAGCTGAGTCCGGACTTCAAGCTGCAGTGGTTCGATGAGGAGTCGGAGAAATCCTGGAAGTCGATGCCGAAGACGGTGCCGGACGATGTGAAGGCGGAGGTCAAGGTGCTCAACAAGATGATCCGCGAGACCGTCAAGGGCCAGACCGCCCGGCTTGAGCTGATGCTCGTCCGCCAGCGGCGTTGGCCGGTGGCGAGGTGGCTCGAGCTTTTCGAGGAGCATCCGCTGCTGAAGTCCTTCGCCAGCCGGCTGGTCTGGAGCATCTATAGTGAGTCTGGTAGTTTGTTCAGGACTTTCCGGCGCTATCCGAATGGTCTGCTGGCGAATGCCGCCGGTGAGCTCGAAGAGATCCCGGAGACCGACGTATCGATTGGCATGGTTCACCCGCTCGAGCTGAATGGCGAGCTGCTACAGGACTGGCGCGACCATCTTAGTCGGATGAAGGTGAAGCCGCCTTTTCCCCAGCTCGATCGTCCGCTGGAGCTGCTTGACCCGCTGCACGGCAATCGCAAGGAGATTACTGTCAGCCGCGACAAGGAGGTCGGCGCAGGAACCTTCCGCTCGCGGACCGACAAGCTCGGTTGGGTTCGGGGCTCGGTGATCGATGCGGGCGGGATCAGCAGCGTATACAAGTCGTTCCCGGGTGCCGGGATCGAGGTAGTCCTGCCGACCAGCAACTTCTGGATCGGGATTGATCCGATGGACACGGTGGAACTTTCGTCGGCGTACTTTGTGAAGGAAGGGACAGTCGGACGTGGGAGTTACGAATACGATGAGCCGGGTCCGGATGATCCACGCGTGCTGCGTTTTGATCAGGTGCCGGCGATTGTTTACTCGGAGACGGTGGCGGATTTGAAGGTGATTGTAGGAAGCACAGATTAACGGTTTTGATATGAAAAATGTTCACTGGTTAAAGGATCTCAGGGGTCCAACGGCTCAGATGGTTGAAGCCTTCGTCGACAATGGCGGGGACAGTGTGCCGCAGGAGGTTGGACAACGCTTCTCGGCAAGTGATACAGGTTCACTTGCTCATGCGGTGGCGCAAGAGGCTTCGTGGGATGATGAATCTCGGAGATGTCTGCAATTGATTTGCGCAGTCGGGAGCTTTTCTGATCGGTATTTTTGGGCTGAAAATTTCGGTGGGAGACACGGAGAAGAGTTCTGTGCATTTCTCGAGGAGTTGGAGAATCCGTTGCCGGACGAGAAGGTGGCAGGAGTGCTCGCTTGGTCGAGGGAGATCGACTGGGCTTTCGCGGCGGATGGGACGGCTGAAAAGCCCTTTGTATCGGTTGTGGCGAACTACATCTGGCTACACCATGATCGGCTGGACGAACTTGCCAGTGCATCGGGTGAGCAGACGACGATTGCGATGGCCCGCTTTCGTCCGAAGGCATTTCGTGAATGGCTGAATGACCGTTCGGAAAATCCAGCGAGAACGCCTGCTTCGGGTTGGCTGGCAGTGATGAGAGAGACTGTCGAATTCGATGAGCCGATCATCGCGGCGGTCGAGGCGATGATTGATGTCAGCGGGGACATTCCTCCCCATCGCGACCTTACGAATCGGGCAGAGGCTGCCTTCAGGCTTCTCGCTAAGATGAATGATGTGCGGGATCAGGCTCTTGACGACAAAGTCCTCAAGTGGGCGAAGAAACCGCTTTTTTCGGATTCATCCGAGGGCGTCGAGATACTGGTCCGTCGTTGTCCTGAAGAAGCCTGTGAGTTCGTTCGAAGCGGGTGGGGTAGCCGTGGCGGGGTGGAGAGTCGGCCATTGTTTCAGTTGGCGGTTCGTGATCTGGACGGTGCTGGTGGGCTTTTGCTCGTGAAAGAGATCGGGGCGAGCTATCTATCATCGGGTGCGGAAATCGCACTTGAGCTGATGGTGATGGAGACTCCTGATGGAGCGGAGGAGCAGGTCAGAAAGATGATTGCCGACGGTGCGGAGGGCCGGCCGAATGCCAGTAGTCGTTGGGGTGGCGGGAAGCCGGGCTACTGGGCGGAGGTGGCGAAGCATCCGTCGGCTTTGATGCAGCCGGAGATGCGTGAGTTGCTATGCGGGACTTCGAAGGCGTTGCGTGTGATTGCAGCCGGGTGGTTTGTGGCGGTGCTGCCTGATGAGGTTCCGGCGATGATAGATGAACTGGTTTCATCGAAGAAAATCGCGGATCGGATCGGTGGTGTCCATTTGCTCAGGGCGCTTGGAACGGCGGAGTCGGCCAGGCGATTGCAAGAGCTGCACGCGAAGGAACCGACGAAGGCGGTGAGGGTGGAGATTGGGGAGTTGGTGACCGAGCTGGGGGTGGCGGTGGCTGCCGAACCAGAGCGCGTGGTAGAGGAAGTAGATTCGCTTGGAGAGTTTGAGAAGGGTTTGGCGAAGAAGGCGAAATCAATCAAGATGCCAAAGGCGGCGTGGCTTGATGTCGACAGTCTGCCGACCCTCGTGTCGTCCTCCGGCGATGAGGTGAGCGAGCTGGTGGTGACCTACCTGTTCCAGCTACAGGCGCGGCAGAAAGGGGCGGGACTGGCGGAAGAGTTGGTTCCACTGTTGCCGTTTCTGGATCGGTCGAAGAATGCGGGATTCGCCAAGAAGCTGTTAGATCAGTGGTTCGCGTCGGACATGAAGGCGAATGCCCGGTGGGGATTGGATGTGGCGGGGATTGTGGGGGATGATTCGATCATCAATCGCCTGGTGAAGCCGATCCCCGAGTGGTGTGCGGCGAACCACGGAAAGCGTGCGGAGTGGGCGGTGCATGCGATTGCGTTGTTAGGAACAGACCGCGCGATGCAGACGCTTGATGGGCTGATTCAGAAGTATCGCAGCCACCGCAAGTATGTCGGTGCGGCGGCGACCGAGGCGATACGGACGCTGGCGGCGATTCAGGGGGTGAAGGAGGAGGAGATGGCGGATCGGATCGTTCCGAGCTTCGACTTGGATGATTCGGGTGAGCGCGAATTTCAGACGAAATCGGGTGATGTGGTGGTGGCGCGGCTGAAGCCCGAGCTGAAGCTGGTGTGGCGTGTGGGTGAAGGGAAAGAAGCCGGGACTTTGCCGAAGAACCTGCGGAGCAAGGATGAGGCTGCTGCGAAGGATTTACGGAAATATCTCAAGGAGGCGGTGAAATCACAGGCTCGCCGGCTGGAGCGGGCGATGATCGAGGGTCGGCGCTGGGGGCCGAAGATTTGGCAGGAGCGCTTTGAGGGGCATCCGATTTTCAGGGGCTTTTCAGGGGCTCTGGTTTGGGGAGCGTACGATGCCGATGGGAAGTTGTTGAGGACATTTCGTCGCTATGCGAACGGAATTCTGGCGGACGTGAAAGGTGAGCCGGAGGGGTTGGGTAGTGAGGTGGCTTCGGTGGGGCTTGTGCATCCTTTGGAGCTGGATGCGGCGTGCTTGAAGGAATGGGCGACTCACTTGTCGCGAATGAAGGTGAAGCCGATGTTTCCGCAGATCGGTCGGGCAGTGGAAAGGTTGGATCCCTTGCATGGAAATCGTCGCGAGCAGCGTGTGGCGGAAGGTGTGAAGCTGGAGGCGAGTGCTTTCCGGGCGCGGGTGCTGGGGTGCGGCTGGGCGATTGGTTCGACCCAGGATGGCGGATACATTTATGACTGCTTTCGAAAGTTTCCCGGCGCGGGGCTGGAGGTCTATTTATCGATGGAGGGCTTTCATGCGACGAGTGGCCGTGGGGATGAGGTGACGCTGGGAACGGCGTTATTTGCGCGCTATGACCCGACGGCGAAGCGATCATATCTCGGGCTGATGCCCAGTGCGGAGAGTGAGAGCGTGATGTCGTTTGCTGAGGTGCCAGCAGTTGTTTACTCGGAGACGGTGGCGGACTTGAAAGCGATCATAGGGGAGGTGAAGGGGTGAGTGGCGGTAGTTCTGTTCGAGGCCGACTGAAGTCAGCGGTCCGGTGCTGGGGTGGTGAGACATCTTTGGGTCGGTCGAAAGTTTGAAATGAGATGACGACGCTCTTTGGTATACGGCATCATGGTCCGGGTTGCGCGCGCAGTTTGGTGCGGGCGCTTGAGCGCCTGCAACCGGAGGTGGTGGTGATTGAGATGCCGATGGAGGCGGAGGACTTGTTAGGGCATGCGGGGGATGAGGCATTCAAGCCGCCGGTGGCGATCTTGATTCATCGGACAGACGAGCCGGAGAAGGCAGGTTTTTACCCTTTTGCAGAGTTTTCGCCGGAGTGGCAGGCGGTGAAGTGGGCGGTGAAAAATGGGGTGCCGGTGAGGTGCTTCGATCTGCCATCGGCTCACAGCTTCGCGCTGAAAGATGAGGATGAAGTGACTGAGCCACGACCTGATCCGATGGATGCGCTGGCGAAGGCGGATGGCTATCTGGACGGGGAACGCTGGTGGAACGACCGGGTGGAGGAACGGCAGGATGATCAGGACTTCTTCGAGGCGATCCGGGAGGCGATGGTGGCTTTGAGGGGAGATATGGAGCTGACCGAGTCGCGCGAGACCCTTTTACGCGAGGCGTGGATGCGCAAAGTACTGCGGAAGACGGAGAAGGAATTCGAGAAAGTGGCGGTGGTTTGTGGGGCGTGGCATACACCCGCCCTGGAGGCGCAAGTGAAGGTGGCGGATGACAACGCGTTGCTCAAAGGTTTGGCGAAGCATAAGGTGGCGGCTACTTGGATTCCGTGGACGTATGAACGGCTGGCGTCGTCGAGTGGATATCGAGCGGGCATTCGTTCGCCGGGGTGGTACGCGCATGTGTGGCGGAACGAGGCGGAGCCGACGACAAGTTGGCTGGTGCGGGCGGCGCGGATTCTGCGGAAGGAGGGTCAGGAGGCTTCGTCGGCTTCGGTGATCGAGGCGATACGGCTGGCGACTTCGCTGGCTGGGATGAGGGGCCGGCCATTGCCGGGTCTCGATGAGACACTGGAATCGATTCAGGCAATTTTTTGTGCAGGCGATCCGCTGGCGCTGGATTTCCTCAAGAAGCCGCTGTTAGTGGGCGATGCGCTGGGCGAGCTGCCGGAGTCCTTGCCGGCGCTGCCATTGCAAAAGGAGATCGATGCGACGATCAAGCGTCTGCGGATGAAGAAGGCGGCATCGGTGACGCTGGTGGTGCTGGATCTGCGCGAGGTTGGCGGGAGGAATCGGAGTCTTTTACTGCACCGGCTCCAGGCGCTGGGTGTCGAATGGGGAAGCAAGGAGCGGGCGCGGGGAAAGGGGACTTTTAAGGAGGAGTGGAGACTGCAGTGGAAGCCGGAGTTGGCGGTGTCGATTATCGAGGCATCGGCTTTCGGCAATACGATCGAAACGGCGGCAGCGAGTCGCTTGGTGCGTTCGCTGGGTGCGGGCGCGGGTTTGGCAAAGGTGACGGAGCATTTGGATCTGGCACTGTTAGGTGCCTTGCCGGAGGCAGTGGAAGTGTTGCTGCGGCGCTTGGATGCGGCGGCGGCTTCATCGCAGGACACGCTGGAGCTGTTGGGAGCGATTCCGCCACTGGCGAGGATCGCACGGTATGGGGATGTGCGTTCGACCGATGTCGCGGCGGTGGGGCGCTTGCTGTTGGGTTTCACGGAAAGGATTCATGCGGAGCTGCTGTTGGCTTGCTCGGGGATCGATGATCAGGCGGCGGCGGGGATGAGCGAATCGATGTCGGCCTATCACGCGGCGCTGACGATGCTTGATGAGGAAGCACTGATGAGTGGATTTCACGATTGCCTGGTGCGGGTGGCGCGGGCGGAAGGGGTACACGGGGTGTTGCGTGGGCAGGCGGTGCGGTTCCTGCGCGATGGCGGACGGATCGATGATGAGGAAACCTCGCGTTTCCTCGGTTTTGCATTGTCCCGTGGCATGGAAGTGCTGGCGGCAGCGGCTTGGCTGGAAGGGTTTTTGCGCGGGGGTGGGGCGATGCTGGTGCATGACCGGGCCTTGCTGGCCTTGGTCGATGAGTGGCTTGCGGGGCTGAATGCCGAGAGTTTTCAAACCGCCCTGCCGCTGGTGCGTCGGACCTTCGGGACTTTCTCAGGACCGGAGCGCTCACGGATTGCCAGCGGAGTGGCGGGTGATTTGCGAGCGCCTTTGGCGACCACTGTTTCTGAAGATCTCAACCTCGAGAACGCGACGCCAGCGGTGGCTGCGGTGGCGCGTTTGCTCGGACTTCCTGAACCGTCATGAACGATACCGAACGACAACGCCGCTGGCGGCTGGTCCTGGGTTCTCATCCTGAGACGACCGGGAAGGTCTCGCTGAGCGAGGATGATCAGCGCATGGATGAAGCGCTCGCCGCCCTCTACGGTGATGGAGATGGAGGCTCTTCGGGCCGTCAGGGTGGCCTTGAAGGATCGAATCCCAAGGTAGCGCGCTGGCTGGGTGACATTCGTCGCTACTTTCCCAGTGAGGTCGTGCAGGTGATGCAGAAGGATGCGATCGAGCGATTAAATCTGAACCAACTACTACTTGAACCGGAGTTACTTTCGCAGGCCGAGCCGGACGTACATCTTGTCGGAACTTTGATTTCCTTGAATCGGGTGATTCCGGAAAAGACGCGCGAGACGGCGAGATCGGTGGTGAGAAGATTGGTCGAGCAGTTGATGAAGAAGCTCGAACAGCCGACCCGCGCGGCGGTTCAAGGAGCGCTGGCAAGGAGTGTGCGGAACTACCGGCCACGGATGAGTGAGATCGATTGGCACCGCACGATCCGTGCGAACCTGCACAACTACTTGCCGGAACATCAGACGATCATTCCCGAGAAGCTGATCGGCTATGGGAGGAAGCGGAGTTCGATGAAGGATGTGATTCTTGGCATTGATCAAAGTGGCTCGATGGCGTCGTCAGTGGTGTATTCCTCGATCTTCGGCGCGGTGCTGGCATCGATGCCCGCGCTTTCGACGCGCTTCGTGCTGTTTGACACGGCGGTGGTCGATCTTACCGAGCAGATCAAGGACCCGGTCGACCTGCTTTTCGGCGCTCAACTCGGTGGTGGGACCGATATCCACAAAGCCCTCCGATATTGTGAAGGTCACGTCAACCGACCCTCCGATACCGTGATGATTCTGATTTCGGACCTTTACGAGGGAGGCGACCAGGCTGGAATGTTGAAGACGGCAGCGCGACTCAAGGAGTCAGGGGTGCAGTTGGTCACCCTGTTGGCATTGAGTGATGAAGGGAAACCCTTCTACGATGCACGGAATGCAGCGCTTTTTGCGGCTCTTGATGTGCCTGTCTTTGGCTGCACGCCCGACCAGTTCCCGGATCTGATGGCGGCGGCGCTTTCGAAAAAGGATCTGACATTGTGGGCAAGGGAGCGGGGAATGGCGCTTGCGAAGGGGAATTGACTGGTTGTCAGGGTGCGGGAAGGGACCAATTTTGGAGGGGAAACTGATCCGGTGAAAAGACCGTGATTCTCCATGCTCACCACCCGAGAATCCGCGTGACTGCGGCGCGCAGGACGGTTTCGAGGACGGCGGCCTCGGCGTGGGAAAGGGGGATGCGGACTTTGCGCAGCGATTTGTCGGCGGCGTCCTGACGCGAGATCGACATCAGGTAGGGGGCGCGTTCGGGATCGTCGCGCTGAATGAGGTCGAAGGCGCTGTTGGCCTTTTCGGATTGGTGGAAGAGTTTTGCTT
>NZ_JBATWY010000153.1:0-8442 GCF_049672945.1 Haloferula sp.
TCTTCGAGCAGTCTTTGGACGGCATCGTCCTCCACGACATGGAGGGACGGATCCTTGATGTGAATGAAACGCTCTGCAAACTGCTGGGTTGGTCACGTCAGGAGCTGACGGCGAAGAATCTTTCGGAGCTTCATCCGGAAAGTGCGTTGTCGAATTATCAGCTCGCGATCGCGGAGCTTGCAGAGCGTGGTCGTCACCGCTTCGAGTCCGGGTTTTCGCGGAAGGACGGTAGTGATTTCACGGCGGAAGTGTGGGCAAATTGCTTTGAGCTGGGCGGCCAACGTGTGGTGCAGGGAATCGTGCGTGATGTGACTGAGCAGCGGCAGAAGGAAAGTGAGATTCGTGCAGCGATGGAGGCCGCGGAACTGGCGAATGAATCGAAGTCGGTATTCCTGGCGACGATGAGTCACGAAATCCGCACCCCATTGAACGGGATCCTTGGTTTCACAAATCTACTAGAGACCTC
Source organism: Haloferula sp. (assembly GCF_049672945.1). Classification (NCBI taxonomy): domain Bacteria; kingdom Pseudomonadati; phylum Verrucomicrobiota; class Verrucomicrobiia; order Verrucomicrobiales; family Verrucomicrobiaceae; genus Haloferula; species Haloferula sp. Next base: position 467 of record NZ_JBATWY010000153.1, read on the forward strand.
GGAGATGCGTGCGGAGGAGCGGAACTCGGTCGAGATGATCCGCAAGAGCGGCGATGTATTGCTCGGGCTGATCAACAACATTCTGGATTTCTCACGGGCGGAGAGCGGGCAGATCACATTCAAGGATGAGGTCTTTGATCCCGGGCTTTTCCTGCGGGAAACGGTGGCGCTTCACCAGGGGGTGGCGGATGGAAAGAAGCTCAAGCTGAAGGTCGAAGTGGCGAAGGATGTTCCCGCCTTGGTGATGGGAGCGAAGGCGGAGTTGAGGCAGGTGATGATGAACCTGGTGGGGAACGCGGTGAAGTTCACCGACGAGGGCACGGTTTCGGTTTCATTGTCGAAGAGGGGTTCGGAAAGCCTGAGATTCACCGTGGCGGATTCGGGAATTGGATTTCCCGAAGAGGATCGTGAGAAACTGTTCGAGGCATTTTTTCAAGTCGATCTCTCATCGACAAGGCGTCACGGAGGAACGGGATTGGGTCTGGCGATTTGTCGGCGACTCGTTGAATCGATGGGTGGTGAGATCAGGGCGGCAAACCTGCCGGCTGGTGGTGCGGAGTTCGTGGTGGAGGTTCCTTTAAGGCTGACCAAAAGCGAGAACGGCGATGCGCTGCCGGACCGGAAACGAGCCGAGACCCATCTGAATGGGGGTGGGATGAAGGTGCTGGTGGTGGAGGACCATCCGGTGAATTCACGTTTGTTGAAGCTGATGCTGGAGAAACTGAACTTCGTGGTGGAGGTGGCAGGCAATGGTCGCGAGGGCCTGGAAGCCCTGCAGCAGAGTTCGGATATCGGGCTTGTCCTGATGGACATGCGGATGCCGGAGATGGATGGGCTGGAGGCGACTCAGCGGCTGCGCGCGGGCGAAGCTGGTGAGTCTGTTAGAGACCTTCCGGTGGTGGCGGTGACGGCGAATGCGATGGAGGCGGATCGCGATGCCTGCCGCGATGCGGGGATGAATCACTACCTGAGCAAGCCGATCAACGGGCGTGATCTTGAGAAAGTGCTGATGGAAGTGATTGCGCCGTTTCAGGCATCGGGGATCTGACCGCCGCCAATCGATTTGAAAAGCGCAGCGGCGAATCCAGCGCGACGACCGAGCGCGGCGGCTTCTTCATCGCGGGCGTCGTGGTAATCCATGAGGGAGTTGAGTAGTCGGCGAATATCGACAAGTCCGGCGAGATAGGACTCGCGGGTGAGCTTGGTGCTCTTGAGGTGTTCTTCGGCGGCAGCGGTCTGGGCGGCGGCGTAGCGTTGTTCGGTATCGAGGCGGGTGAGGGCGATCTCGATTTCGGCGACGGCATCGAGCACCTGTTGCTGGTAGGCGGCGAGACGGATGTCGGTGCGGGCTTCTTCTTCGGCGACGCGATTCTGGATTTTGCAGCCTTCGAAGATGCGCCACCTGAGCTTTGGTCCGAAGCCAAAGGCGCGGTTGGCCTGGGTGAAGAGGTCGGAAATCGAGGTGCTTTCCCAGCTGAGCGCGCCGGAGATGGCGAGCTTCGGGTAGAGTTCGGATTCGGCCAGGCCGATGCGGGCGGTCTGGGCCGCAAGCTTGCGTTCTTCGCGGCGCACATCGGGTCGATTGCGCAGGGCATCGGCAGGCATGGCGACGAGGATCTTCCGCGGTGGAACGGGAATGCCGGTGTTCTTTTCCAAGAGGCCTGCAAGAGCATTCGGATAGATGCCGGAGCTGTTGGCGAGTCGGATGCGGGCGACTTTCATTTCCTGCTCAAGCTTGGGCAGGCGGGCTTCGCGGGTGAGCAGCTGGGCCTTGGATTCGACGACGTCGGCTTCCGGCGTGAGGCCCTCATCTTGACGCTGGCTGAGCACTTCATGGAGCTTCCTGAAGTCGGCGACGGCTTCGGTTGCGCGTGCAAGGCGTTCTTCAAGCGTGCGGGTGGCGATATACTGAAGGGCGACTTCGGCGCTGAGCACGACCAGTGCATCGCGCTGCCACTCGACGGCGGCTTGCCACTCGGCGGTGGCGGCTTCCACGCCACGGCGGGTGCCGCCGAAAAGATCGACTTCCCATCCAGCCTCAAGGCCCGAAATAAAGTTGGTGGAAAACGAGCTGCCCGTGGTGCCGCCAAAAGTGCTCGGGTTGTTCTCACCCATCTGGACTTCGTTTCGGGTGCCGATCCACGGTGACCAAGCGGCGGCGAGCACGTTTCGCTGGGCGCGGGCTTCGCGGATGCGGGCATCGGCCGCGGCGGCGGTCGGGTGGCTGGTGCGGGCGTGGGTGATCAGCTTGTTGAGTGAACTGTCATTGAACTGCCGCCACCAAAGCTCGGCACCAGTGCGCTTGGCGGACTGGTCGGCGCTCAGGCGATCCGTCCAGTAGTCGGGAACCGCTGTCGATCCACCGAGGGAGTCCCATTCATCGGCGACGAGGAGATTGGGGTCCTCATAGTCGGGTCCGACGGTAATACAGGAGTGGAGAAATAGCGTCGCGGCTGCCCCGACGGAGAAGAGGCAGCTGGCACGTGGCATGGCGGAGTATAGAAACCCGGCTGAATTGGTCAACATGTCCGAAATAATTGGGACGGGGACGGTAGGGCGTTCCGGTAAGCTTTTCCGGATCCGGTAAAATGTGCCGGATTTTGGATACGTGGCATGCGGGGCCAACTGCGGCGAATGTTTTTCTAATCATTGGAAACCAATGGGTTGCGTCATCGTCGAAGCGGTTTGGCACAGGCAATGGTTAAAGGGTTTTGTCAATCGACCCACTCACAACATGAACATCAATACCTCCAACACTCCCGTCCAAAGCGTTTCCTTCATCATCCCAGCGATGAACGAGGAGCAAACTCTCGAGACTCTCTTCAACGGCATCTCCGAGCAGATGGAAAAGCTCTCCTGCGAATGGGAAGTGCTCTTCATCGACGACGGCAGCACCGACAATACCTGGAACGAAATGAGCCGCCTGGCCCGCCTGAATCCCGGCACGGTTCGTTCGTTTCGTTTCCGCCGCAATTTGGGCAAGGCTGATGCGCTCGCCCTCGGCTACAAGGAGGCAACCGGTGATGTGGTTTTCACGATGGATGCCGATCTTCAGGATGATCCAAACGAGATCCCACGCTTCCTTGAGAAGATCGACGAAGGATACGGCATCGTCACCGGTTGGAAGCGCAAGCGCTACGACCCATGGCACAAGGTCCTGCCTAGCCGCGTGTTCAACGCAGCGCTGAGCAAGTTGGTCGGCGTGCCACTTCACGATCACAACTGCGGCTTCAAGGCCTACCGCAAGGAAGTCGTCAAGGTGCTCCCGATGTATGGTGAGATGCACCGCATGGTTCCATCGCTCGCATCCTTCGAAGGCTACAAGACCGCCGAGATCGTGGTGCAACACCACGCCCGCCAGTTCGGCGTCAGCAAGTATGGCGTGAAGCGCATCCTCTGCGGCATCTTCGACATGACCACGGTCAGCTTCCTCAAGACCTACCGCAACCGCCCGATGCACTTCTTCGGCCGCCTCGCCATGGTTTCCGGACTCGTTTCCGCAACGCTCTGGATGGCGGCCCTCGGCCTCACGATCGCCGGCATGGCCGCCACGCTTCCTGCCATGGCAGGTGTGCTCTTCGCCATCGCCGCGATGCTCTTCGTCGGCCAGGGCTTGCAGCTTGAGCACGGTGTCTACCGCGAAATGAAGCAAGGCCGCACCCTTCCCGTCGATCTGAGGGTGGACGCACCGCTCGCCACTCAGAATTACGAGTTCGACCGCCTCAAGCAGGTCGCCTGAATTCCACGATAACAACCACTTCAACTCAAACTCCCCATGAGCACGCTATTTTCTTCCATCGCACGTCGCACCAGCCGCCCACGCGTGGCGGTCGTCACCTCGACCTACGCCCGCAGCCAGGATGACCACCAGGTCCCATGGATGCGCGAAATGGCCCGCCGCACGGTCGATCAGCTCGATTCGCTGAAGATCTACGCGCCATCCTTCCGAGGCCTCGGCAAGCATGACATCGATGGAGTGGAAGTTCGCCGCTTCCGCTACGCACTGAAGGCGGGCGAAACGCTCACCCACGACTCCGGTGCACCGAGCAAGTCCCGCTCACTTGGCTACAAGCTACTGGTTTTGCCGTACTTGTTGATGGGCATGCTCTCCATTCTCTTCTGGTGTGTGCGCGACCGCACCAAGGTTCTCCACATTCACTGGCCATTCCCGCACGGCCTCTGGGCCCTGCTTCCCAAGTGGCTCCTCGGCGTGCGCGTCGTCGCCATGTGCCACGGAGCGGAACTCGCCCTGGCCCGCAACAGCAAGGTGATCCGCTGGGCATTGAAGTTTTTCCTGAGCCAGGCCGATGAGATTTGCGTGAACAGCTCGCACACCGCGGCTGAAGTGAAACGCCTATGCGGATTTGCATCCAAAGTGGTGCCCTACGGGGCGACGGTATCCGACTCGGAGGCTTCTGGGGAGGAGACCTCCAACGAGGTGCCGTCGCTCCTTTTCTGCGGCCGCCTGATTCAGCGCAAGGGCATCGATGTGCTGCTGCGCGCCCTTCCTTCCGTGCTTGCCAAGCAAAACGTCAAGCTGGTGATCACCGGTGAAGGTGACCGCAAGGCCGAGTGGGAAGCGCTTTCCAAGAAGCTTGGATTGGAGTCCTCCGTGCGCTTCGCCGGATTCGTCTCGAACGAAGAACTCGGTGAACTCTACCGCGATTGCACCGCCTACGTGCACCCTGCGATCTACGATGATAAAGGGGACACCGAAGGCCTTGGCGTGGTGCTGATCGAAGCGCTTGCCAACCGCAAGCCGGTCATCGCTTCGAAGGTCGGCGGCATTGTGGATGTGATCATCGATGGCGAGACGGGATTGCTCGTTCCTGAGAAGAACGAAGCAGCGCTCGCCAATGCGATCCTGCGAGTTCTCAACGACTCCGACCTCGCCCATCAACTCGGTGAGAATGGCCGCCTGCACGCCGCCCGCGTCTTCGACTGGGATCGCTGCGCTGCGCTCACCGTCCGGATCTATCAGGGACGCGAAGTCACCAGTCCGGTCAGCGTTCCAGCCATTGGGTAAGACTCCCAAGCTCTCTAACAAGATGAAGATCTGGATCAAAAGAATGCTGCCGGTGGTGGCGGTGGGAATACTCCTGGTGGGCTTCGGCTCGCAGCTACCCTCGGCAGCCCAAGCGGCAGCGAATGCGAATGGCCTGCTTCTGTTTGCGGTCTTCGCCGGCCTCGTCGCCTACACTTGGTTGAATGCTTCGGTCTGGAGCGATGTGCTCGCTGGCCTCGGCGAACAGCCAGGCCGGGTGCGGGCGACCCGTCTTTGGATCCGGAGCGAGGTGATGAAGTGGCTGCCAGGTGGCATCTGGGGCTACGCATCGCGGGTGGTGAAGGCGCCTGAAATCGGTGTCGAGCGCTCGGTCGCTGGTGCGAGCCTGGTGGCGGAACTTCTTCTAACGATTGCGGCCTGGGCCGTGCTTGCTCTGATTGGTTTGATCGGGTCCGGCAGCTTGCTTCTGGGTCTTGTCGAGATGCCGAGCAAGTCGGCTTTGATGATCGCCGTTTCCGGCTTCCTTCTAGGTCTCATGGCGATGGTGGTTCTCCGCCGCCGTTTGTGGCATGTGATTGCCGCTCGCTTGGCACCACTTCGCGATCGCTCGTGGAAAGTCTCATCGCTGGTTCGTGCGTTCGTCACCTACTTGGGCTTGTGCCTCTTTCACGCGGCGCTGCTTCATGTGCTGGTGCTCGCTTTCCTGCCTGAAACCGAGGGTCTGGCCTTCTTTGCGACCGTCGATGGCATGGCATGGTTGATTGGCTTTTTCGCCATCGGCGTTCCGGGGGGAATTGGGGTGCGTGAGGCCGGCATGGCCTGGCTCTTGGGCCAGGTCATGCCGATGCCCGAAGCGGTTGCGATCGCCGTTTCATGGCGTGCCCTTCAGCTCGCCGCGGAGATGTCGGTGCTGGCTGGCACATTTCTCATTCGTCCGATCCGTGCCTGTGGAACTTGCCTCGACGCGAGCCGGGTCAGTCTTTAAGATTGATTAAGAATGAAAGGAGTAATTTCCAAAGCCTTCCGGCTGGCGTTGAGTCTGGCTCGTGAAAACCGGGTGCTGTTTGGCATTGCGCTGATCCTCGTCGTGGCAGGCGGCTTGCTCGCGGTCACCGTACTATGGCCGGCGTACAAGAGCCCGGGTTCGAAGATGTATGATTCGAGTCTCGGCTATGCTTCGCTGATGCGGAAGCTGGGGAAGGATTTTCCCGTGGTGACGGCGGATGTGCGGGAGCGTGAATTCGTGCGCCCACTGCTGGCGGAGGGGACTTGCTCGGCGGAGCCCTATCTGGTGCCGGTGATTCCGATGTCTAAAATCACCTCGGTCAAAGTGATCGAAGGTCAGCTCGTGAATAAGGGCGATCTGCTTCTGACGCTGGACCGGGTGAAGGCGGAGATCAAACTGGAGTCGGCGAAGCTTGCTCTGTCGACCTCGCAGGCTGAATTGAAACGTGTGCAAGTAGGCTCGGCCTATGTGCTGGCACAGGAACGTCCTGATCGTGAGAAGATCAATGTGGAAGCGGCGATGGCGCGCGCGGACCAGATGACGGAGAAGATCGAACGGTATCGCAAAGCGGAGGAGAAAGGCCTGATATCGCGCACGGCACTACTCGAGGTGGAGGGAGAGTTCACCAATGCGGTGCAGGAAAAGGAATTGGCTGAGCTTTTTCTGACCATGTCCGAAAAGGGTGTGGAACAGAGCCGGCTGATCGCTGCGAATGCGGTGGAGGATGCGAAGGAAGCGGTGAAACATCGCGAGCAGGAACTGATCGAGCACAATGTCTACGCGCCGGTTTCGGGCGTGGTCGAGCGGGTGCTGATGCGTGAGGGCGAGTACAATCAGGACAGCGGCAAGCCGGGTTTCGTGATTGCGGCCGGACTTTGGTTTGAGGGCTACTTCGACCAATCCGATTTCACCTGGGTGGAAAATGGACTTCAGGGTGTGGCCTACTTGGAGAGCTATCCCGGGCGTGAACTGGCGGTCGAGGTGGAGCGGATTGTGCCGGTCGTGAGCTTCAATGAAGGCGGCCCCGAGATCAATCGACCGCTGCGGCCACGCGGCACAGGGGCTCCGGAGTGGGCGGCGACCTTCATGGTGCGACTGAAGTTTCTCGATGGGGACAAGGAGGTGAAGTTTGCGCCGGGGATGACGGGTTTCGTGAGACTGGAATCCGAGCGCAGGTCACTGGCGGTGCCACGCGAATCGCTCGTTTCGGTCTCCGCGGGGAAGGCTCTGGTTCAGGTCGTGAAGGATGATGGTGGCCGCGAGTTACGTCCGGTGACCGTCGGCCATGTCGATGGAGAAGCTGCTGAAATTTTGGCCGGACTGGAGCTTGGGGAGCGGGTGATTGCCGAAGGTCACTGGGGTTTGCAGGACGACGACGGGATTGAGGTGGTTTCTGAAAACGGCTGGGAATGAAGATCGCGTTGCCAGCGAAGCTGCCGGAGTGGTCGCTGCCGAAGGTCGCCGCATTCGGGCTGATCATGGCTGGCTGTGGAATGATGCTTCTCGGCTTACTCAAGCCATGGATGGTGGTGCCGCTCGGCGTGGATGATGGTGAGCTGGTGAGCCGTGATGTGGTGGCGACGTTTTGGTGGAAGGGTCTATTTCTGTTAGGTTTGTCTGCAGCTGCGGCATGCAAGTGGCTTCTCAAGGACCGGGAGCGTGGAGTGCGTTGGTGTCTGCGGATCGTGGTGATGATGCTGCCGCTTCTGTTCGCCTATCCGCAGGCGGTCATCGTTCAGGATGAGAATACGAGTGGCGATTTGGCGTGGCTCCAGCAGCAGCACGATTCGATGACCTGGCTGGGTGGCGATGTTTTCCTCGCGCAGGGGCTGCGCTATCAGCAGACGATGCCGGTGGTGGATTTTGAGGATCCTCCGTTGAGATTGGCGGCCTTCCGCCCGCCGACGGTGGCGCCGTGGTCACTGGGAATTGCCGAACTTCCCGACGTGGTCTGGTGGCTGGGCT
>NZ_JBATWY010000154.1:0-5955 GCF_049672945.1 Haloferula sp.
CCGCCTCGCGGCGACGCAGTTACTTCCAGTTCTCAGCCCGGATGCGCCCGAGGCTGGCCGGAGTCTCCCACTCCGAAGGGTGTTGGCGCTTCGCGGCGCACGAGGAGCGACGCCCCCGTCGCTCAAACGCAGGACAACTCACCACCCCACCCTTTGTGGCACGAGGGCGTGCCACCTCCCATTCAGCCCCTTTCGACTGCGGTGACAGAGTGAGGAACGAACGTCGTCACCGCTTTCGAGCTTCCGCTGGGGCCAACCGAGAAACTCACAACTCCTCCCCCATCAGCAGAAGCTGCCGTCGTGCCTCAGCCGCAACAAAATGGATCCGCTTCAAAACCGTCTCTCCATCATGATCGACCTTCAACACGTAATAAGCTTTGTGGCTCATCAATTTTCTAAGGGTCGCTAAGTTATAAGGAGTCCGCTGAGCCAGAAACACCTTTAGCGTCCGAGTGAGACGCTCTCGATCACGATAGTTTTCAACCTCAAGCTCCTCGTCCATATTCTCAATCAGCAAGCGCTGAACAAATGGCCTGAACTCCAAAGAAAACGACGGCGGAAAATACAGATCTGTCTTTCTTCCAAGTCCTTCATAGAGCGCATCGAACGCTTTCTGCGGATCTTCTTTGACGCACTCCATGTAGAAGTTCCCTGCAGGAGTGTAGTCCGGAGGAATACTGCCGTAACGTGCTGGAGTTCGCTGAAAGCCGAGCATGATTTTCATGATCATGAACCGATCGTCCTGCTCTAGTGTCCGAGCCACGGCTACTGCCAACGCATCCTGCTTCCGCTCCATCAACTTGCTGATACACATCGCCCTCATCATCTCCCCGTCTGACTTCGCACCCTTTACCAGAAGATCATCATCCACCCACTCGTTGAAATGAGGTTCCAACCAACCCAACCGAGCCATTCCCCCAAGCTCTCCGTCGCTCGCTTTCGGCATCTTTGCCCTCATCACTTCGAAGATCCGTTCCCAGGGAATTTCTTCACCTTCTCCCGCTTGAGAGGCCACGTCTACCAGCGCACTCCAGAGTATTTCAGGATGTGACTCTACCGAGCCAAATTCATCTATGTCTGTGGGTCTCTCCAATAGCTCGAGACAGTGTTTCACGAAAACTCCTGCTCCGAGTGCTTGGCCAGGCGCACGGTTCAACTGTTCCATGATTTTCTTGATCGCCAGCGCCTTCCATTCGTCCGGGTAATCGACGGATTCCTTCAAGAGGAGTTCGAGCCATTGGCGTGGCGCTCGGTAATCCCTAAAATCGATGAGCAGATCCAGATAGGCCAGTTCCTCGGCAATCCTCTCCCGAGAATACTCCTCAGGCCGGTCTGTGTAGCGACTCCCTCTCCGTTCGACAGCGATCCAATTCGGAAGATCAGCGCGGCTCACGCCATCCAATTGAGCGAGCTCTCTCTGCTCTTCGAGCCAATGGCCCTCACCCTCGTTTGAAATCCATTCCCTGCTTCCCGGCAACTGATAGCGCAATGCCGCTTGCCGACCTCCTTCTTTCCGATAGGGAGCCTTAACGGTGAAGTACATCCCCGGCGGGATTTCGATGCTGGAAAGACTATCGGCACACATCACCGAGTTCCCCGACGGTTGAACACGCTCCCAGCTTCCACTTTCTGCCCTACGGTAGGCCTTGATCCTCGGAACTCCATGAATCAGTCCCACCGAAACGGGTTCTTTGCTTCGATTCACCAGATACAGTGAAATCCAATTCGTCACGGCACTTTCGAAATCCGCGAACAGGGTCAACTTGCCCAAGGGTGCCACAACGGACTTTGGCAGTTCTACATTAGAAATCAGCCCGGAGCGGGACTCACACTCCAAGTACCTCGTTTGATAGCCCTCAGACCTCGGACCCTGACCCCACGCCAGCGAGGCCATTATTGCGAACAAAACAAAAAAAACGCGCCAACTCTGGAGAGATAGCACGTTCATGGAAGAGAAGTAGCAAACCTCGCTCTTCACCACAATCTGATTTTTCGATTCAAGACCTCTCACCTCCCCCGCTCCGGATGCCGCACATCCACCAGCCCATCATTCCCCCACACCGTCTCCGGCCCGGTATCAAAAAGCGTCTTCCCATTCCCCACCGACACCTTCCCATCCGCCTTCCGGATCAAAGGCGCATCCACCGAGTTGTCCAAGCGCAGGATCACCGCTTTGCCTTGATAGGGTTTTGACCAGAACTCCTCCGTCCCAATCTTCATCGGAGCTGCAAGCACAGCCCGGCCCGGATTGTCCGAGGTGTTCTGGCCCTCATTCCCATTCATCAAATAGCTGAACCCCACCTCTCCCGCTTCCAACGCCTTGCCGGGCCCCATCTTCCGATCCGGTTTCCGAATGCCCTCCGGGTGCAGACAGTAGAAGATGTCCTCCGACTGAATGCCAAAAGCAATCAACTGACGAAACATCGCGTTCGAACTCGTCCCCGAAAGATCCAGCTTCGTCTCCGACGACTTCTTCACCATCGCCGCGGTTTCCTCATCAGGAAAACTCCCAAACTCCTGATCAAATTCCAGCAAGGCCAATCCGACCTGCTTGGCATTGCTGATCGCCTGCGTCCTCTCCGGCGCTTTCTTGCACCGGAGAACCATCGGAGCCGACAAGCCCGCGAGGACAAATACCACAAACACCCCCACCACGATCATCCCCCAGTTCCAGCCTTTCGATTTTTCGGCTTCCTCTTCAACGAGCTGCTCAACTTCTTCTTCGGGTTTTTCCTTCATCCTCCAGTTTCTATCCGGATCGACTTCGAAAGTAAAACATCCCACCATTCCTTCACCGAAAATTCATAGGAAGAGCGACGCCCCCGTCGTTCAAACGCAGGACCACTCACCACTCCCACCCTCTGTGGCACGGGGGCGTGCCACCTCCCATCATCCCATGTCACCCACACGCCACCTCATCGCCATCCTCCTCTGCGGATGGGCGCTGCTGGGTGTCGCCAAGGCCCACGTCGTCGAGCAACTCTTTGCCGAAGTGAAACGCGGTGGTCCCGACTGGGAAATCGAAGTCCTCTTCGATGCCGGATATGCCAAAGCCGAGTGGCGCGGCGATCCGGACACGCCCCAACCGACACGCGAATGGCTGGTGGGACTGAGCCCCGAGGAACAATTGGTCCTCTGCGAGGAAGCATCCGCCTACCTCGATGAATGCCTTTCCTTCGTGTCGAACAAGGCACCCGTTAAGATCGCCCACCACTTCATCGACTTCGATCAATCGCCGCCCGACTTCCCCACCCTGCTGAACGACGGCGCCTACCTGAGGATCCGCCTCACGCCTTCGTCATCCGATGATCGATTCCTCACCGAATGCCGCCTCGCCGCAGGCAAGCGACCGGACTTCGTTTTCAAATCCTCCTCAGGCGATGACTCGGAGCCCACTTACCTCACCCTGAAGCCCGGCGACTCCTTTGTTCTCCATCCTGAAAGTACGATATCCGGCGTAACTCAGAGCGGTCGGATGATCGAGGGACAGTCGGTCTATCTCTATTCGCTGGAACAGGGCTTTCTCCATGTGCTTCCCGGCGGGCTCGATCACATCCTCTTCATCCTCACCCTGTTCCTGCTGCAGCGCCGCTGGAAGCCACTGCTCTGGCAATCGCTTGCCTTCACCGTTGCGCACACGCTGACGCTCGGACTCACGGCAGCGGGCTTCATCGCCCCGAAAGGCAGCGGCGTGGAGGCACTGATCGCGCTGAGCATCGCCGTGCTCGCCATGGAAAACCTTTTCAAGAAGGACGTCACCTCGTGGCGGATCGTGATGGTCTTCGGCTTCGGGCTCATCCATGGAATGGGTTTCGCCACCGCGCTCAGCTCCGTCCTCACGCCCGGCGAAGGCTTCCTCGGGCGCTTGGTCGTGACCAACCTCGGTGTCGAACTGGCCCAGATCACCATCCTTGCCCTGGCCTGGATCCTGACTGCCAAGTGGCACGACAGCCCCCGCTACCAGATCGTCCGCATCGCCCTGAACATCAGCATCGCCGTCGTCGCCGCCGTCTGGCTGATCCAACGCTTCTCCTTCAGTACGCCGCCGTTGACTCCCTGAAAGTGATGTCGATGCCCTTCCGTCCCCAGGCGCTGGAAATATCGTCCTCGAGCTCATTCCAGGTCCGTCCATCGAGCAGCTTGTCAAGCGCCTTGGTCGTGTCACCCCTGCGGCCGATACGACGCAATTCCTTGAGGAACTCCTTCATTCGTGCCGCGTCGCCATCGCCATCGAGATGAAGGAAATAGGTCGTGATGATCAGAGCAAAGCCGTAATTGAAGTTCGCTCTATCGCCGGTGAAATCATCGTAGCTCATCAGCATGTAGTCTCTCAGCGCCGGCGCCTTGATGTCCTTTCCAAGAGCCCGACCTCGGTTCCCATTCTTGCCGTAGGCCGTCGCATACTCCTCGATGTCGTCAAAGTTGTTCTTCACCTTGAAGCGACCGTTTCGATAAGGCGTTGCCGTGGTGTATTCGGCGAGGCCTTCACTAAACCAGCCACGCGCACCGACTCCGAAATAAACGCCCGGTGTCAACTGATGGGTCAGTTCGTGGATCAGCGTCCCGTCACTCTTGTCGCGATCGCGCATGTAGCCGCTCCCAACCTTGCGCACGCCAAGACTTGTCAGCGGCACCATCACCACACCGAAACGACCACGGCTCATAAAGACTCCCGAACTCGATGGCGGACCACCCGCCTTGATGTAGCTGTCCCTCGTTTCGAAAAGCAGGATGTCATACTTGCCGTCCCTCATCCCTCCGCCCGTGATCGCCAAGGGTAGCGCCCGGCAGTAGTCGTGGGTCGATTCAAACATGTCGGCGAAGGTGCTGACCACCGACTTCGACAGCCTCACATCGCAGGTGAAACGGTAGTTCGTCGAGGTGTAGATGAAGCGGTTGGTTTCTGCATTTTCTTCGACGACCGTAATCTCAGGATCCTCCTTAAAGACGATGGTCTCCGGCCAGGGATCGTCCCAATTCAAGCCATCGTCCAGTTCCTCAATCGCCTTCTTCTTCGCCGCCAACTCCGCGGCCTTTTTCAAATCTTCGGCCCGCTTCTTGAGATACTCCCGATCTTCAAGAATCAGGCGATCCCACGGCACATCGAGCTCCTTGCCATCCGGCAATCGGAGCAAGACCTCATCCTCCGTCTGACTCACCGCCTCGGCCTCGAATTCGATCCCACGCACATCCGTCCAGATCCTCGCCTCGAGTGAGGCTTGGCCGAAGAACGCGATCGCCAAGGCTCCCAGCAAAGCGATTTTCATCAAGTGAGGTCGACTGGACTCCATCAGTATGAGGGACCTACGGGAATAACCGGACAATGACAACATGGATTTCCCGACTTAAGACCCCGGAGCATCCGTCGGCCGACTCGGTGGAGCGTTGATCGGCCTGGGGAGCGGCCCGGTGCCCGAATCGCCCATCCGCTGCTGATCGAGAATCGCTCCCGCGATCGCCGTAGCGAGTTTGTCACGATAGCCCGCATCGTTGCACAAGCGCGCCTCCGAAGGGTTGCTCAGATAACCGCACTCCACCAAGACGCTCGGAATGTTCGGATTCCGCGTCAGCCGCAGGCGACGCCGGACCTGCCCTCGGCTGTCGTGAGGCCGCGGCACCACCCGCTCCAACGCGCGCTGCATGCGGGTGGCAAGCCCGTGACTGTCGACCCGCCACCAATACGTCTCCGGGCCCCTCAAATGCGAGGGTCCGGCATTGTAGTGAATGCTCACCAAAATCGCTCCATCCTTCCGGCTCGCCCGATCCACCCGGTCATCCAGATCAATGAAACTGTCCCCACCACGCATCATCACCACCTTGACCTTTCCGCCGAGCTTGCGACGGACCCTCTCGGCGGTATCGAGCGCCAGGTCCTTCTCCCTCGCACCGGTCGTCCGCGAAACCGCCCCCGAGTCCTTCCCCCCATGCCCCGCATCGAGGATCACTGTCGTAAAC
>NZ_JBATWY010000155.1:0-1748 GCF_049672945.1 Haloferula sp.
TGTCCTCCTTCGTCAGCACCACCGGCACCCGCGTCCCCGTCTTGCGCAGCTTCACATCAAAAACCGGATCCTCCACCCCACACACCTGCTTGAAAAAGAACGCAATCGCATTGAGCGCCTGCTTCTGGGTGGAATACGCACAATCCTCGTCCTTCACCACCGATTCCAGAAAGAGGCTCGCCGTCTCCACCCTCATCAGCGCCCGCTCATCGTCTCCAAATGCCGCGTAACGAGCCGCCCAAGCCCCATAGCAACGCTTCGTCGTCAGCGCCAGGCCCCGCCGTGCCGCCGCCGACTGCACCGCCGCGCGCACCCGCTCCGGCAGACTTCGATGATCCGCATTCGCCGCCTCACACGCATCCAGCCAATTCAAATACCACTGCATCGCCGCCTCCCATTGTTCCAACTGCCACGGCTCCCGAGGACGCCCCTCACACGTGACCTCCGTCCGCCAAAATCGACGCGCCGTCTCCCTCCCAGCATCCAACTCAAGCCGAAGCCGAAAATTCTCAAACCACTCGAGGACCAACAAAAACCCCGACCGGTCGAAATCTGAGAGACCTCGGAATCCTGCAAGATCCTTCCTCCAACACCAGCGCGAACGTAAAGCACTCATAAACGTGGGATTCAAGCGATGAGGAAAGATGGCGTCAACCCAAAAGGTGTTCTTTAGAACATCCTTAGCAAATCACCCAACGAAAGCCACCGCGTGGGGAGCAGCCCTTGGCGCGGGAGTCCCGGCCCTATCTGGAGGACCTCAGACGGTGATATCAGCCCCCTCGGCTCAGGCCGCATCCCGCCACCAAAAACACGCTGATATCAACAGTCGGACGGAAGAAATCCTTGTAACACGGGGCTTTCCCGCCCTAAGCTCCTCCGAAATCATCCCGGATATCAAGATCTGAGGTGATGAGAATAAATACTGTTCCACCAACAAAGGATCGGACTTCGCTGGTGGATCGTAATTAGGCAGGTTCAAGGTTGTCCTCGAAGTATTTGGCGGCGACTAGCCACTGGTCTTCGTGGTTCTTCGGGTTGCGTGCGATCATGTCGCCCGCCTTGGGCGAGCCGTTCGCTTTGTCGGGCTCGGAGATGCTGACGTGAGACACGTCTTCACCTGCGACGAATGGCCTCATTTCTGATAGCCCCTTGCGTTTATACTGCTTCCAGTTTTCGTTGGTATCCATAGAGCAAAAGAGGTGGAACAAGGCGTCGATGGCGACGCCGATAAGCTGTTTAGTTGGATTCGGGCGTCTCTTCCGGCGACGCCATGACTGATGCGTTGGGCAAGATATTAGCGCATGTCTGAACCGTCACAAGATCTGCAGCGAACCGGGATGTTGCTTGTCACCGGTCCAAGTGCCATATATGCGCAGCCGCGCGACTCAAGCCGCTACGTCGAGTCCGCAATTTCGATTAGGTGGCGCTCTGCACAATGTGAGCATTGGCGGTCCTTGAGAATCTACTGCGATGGGAATGGAGATGAAGTCGAGGGCTTTCTCAAGCCTCTGGCACGTTTCGCAACCTGGGATCGCAAGACGGCCCTTGAGGTAAGACCACCGGCTTTGACCAGCGTGCGCGTCGAGCTATCAGAGTTTCCTTTCGATTCTACGGATATTGAAGACCGAGTCGTAGCCCTACAAACCGAAGTAGATCGAGCCATGATCAGTTCATACGGATTGGGAACTAGGCGAGATTATGGAGACTTCCCAGATGTCACCGGTGGATATTTGTTCGTGGATTTGGTG
>NZ_JBATWY010000156.1:0-3979 GCF_049672945.1 Haloferula sp.
AAGCAAAACTCTTCCACCAATCCGAAAAGGCCAACAGCGCCTTCGACCTCATTCAGCGCGACGATCCCGAACGCGCCCCCTACCTGATGTCGATCTCGCGTCAGGACGCCGCCGACAAATCGCTGCGGAAAGTCCGCATCCCCCTTTCCCACGCCGAGGCCGCTGTCCTCGAAACCGTCCTGCGCGCCGCATTCACGCGGATTCTCGGGTGGTGAGCTTATTGCGGATTCTCAGATTAGAAGCCGACAGGCCGAGTTCCACAGCCCTTGTCACTTCATCAATCTCGTTTCCTCATTGAGCGAGAGCTCAGTTGCGCCCACACCTCCTCCTGGCTAGTCGACCCATCCACCCGGTTCCTGGCGGAAGGCATGGTAGCGACCTATCGATGGATCCCAGAGATAGAGATTCCAAAGGTGCGAGCGGAACTTCAACTCGCAGTTCTGGCGGATGAACAGCTCCTCACGCGCTCCTGGATACTCCCAGCGGAGATTCTTTCCGCGTGAACGGAATTTCTCGCGGTTGAGCAGAATCCAGATTCGATCGCCGCGACCGAAGACTTCCTGCAGACGACCGATATGATTCACGACTTCTGCATCTCCATTCCGATCACGCAACACTCCGTGCGGATCACGGTAGGTGAAGTCATGAAGAAGAGGCACGACCAGATCATAGTCCGCATGACCCACCTCCATCTTCGCCGCGTGAGGATGGGGCTCGGTGATCATCACCTTGTCGCCCTTTCGCTTCATGGCTGCCACGTATCGCAGTGGTGTCACCGGATCACCGAGAATTTTTTCCGAGTAGGAACCCGGAATCCGCCACGGACTCCAGGAAATCAGGACGACGAGGAAGCACAGCCCACCGATCGCACGACGCACGAGCTCTTGCCGTTCCGTCTTCATCCGCTCCGACAGCCACTCGGCCGTCACCGCGATGCCATGCACGCCAAGCAGAACCCACAGGGCAATCAGCGTGTATTGATAACGGAAGCTCACCGAAGTGATCAGGAGATTGCAGGCAATGATCCCACCAATCGTGAAGACCTGAAGCGCCAGCACCCCACGATCCTTTGAACGAATCGCCGAGATCAATGAAATGAGCACGAACAAGCTCAATACGACGTGCAGGCGCGAGTAGCCAATCGCCATCGAGGCCATGTTGCCCAGCTCCCAGAACGTCGGGGCAATCGTCGCCTCCACATTCGGTGAAACCCCGACACTCCGCGTCATGCACTTCACCTGGAAGGCAATGATGTCGATGAACACCGCCAGCCCCGCGACACCGCTGGCGACCACCAATTTGAAATCACTACGCCACGGCGCCTTGCGGCCGAAGAGGACAAAGACGACAAGAATGACCGGCGCCATCGTCACCGAGATTTCCTGACTCAGGATCGCGGCGGTGAAGGCAGCCAGCGAACCGATCCTCCACGCATCGCTGCCCTTTTCATCAATGAATCCACGGATGAAGGTCCATATACCTAACAGAAGAAACAGCTGCTGTTGCTGATAGAAGCGTGCGATGTGCGACGAAAAAATCAGAAACGGGTGAAGCGCGAAAAGGACAAGAGCGCCCATTGCGATTCTCGGGTCCTTGAAGATGGACCGCGCCATCGCCCACAGCACCCAACCCGTCGCCACACCCGCGAGCACCGAGAAGCCACGCAGCACCCACAAGTGGGGGCCAAAGATCCAAGCCAGCAATCCCACACTGTAATGGTAGAGCGGGCTACGTGTGTACCAGATCCCTTCACCGATCTCCGGCACACCCTTTTCGGCAATCGCGACCGCCGCCTGAATCGACGCAAACTCATCATCGTCAATAGGCTGAAAGTCCATTTTCCAGCCGCGTAGCAGCGCGATCACGACCAGCAGGCTCACCATCAGCGGCCTCTCCCAGCGCTCAATCCAGCTGCCATCGGACTTGCGTCCTGCCATGGCCCACTTGGTCAGGAGGGCGGTCACCACCGCCGTCGCCAATGCGATCATCGGCCATCCCGATGTGTGGAAGAAGAGCAGCTCCGAGCGCTCAAGCATCGCCGCCTTCGCCGCATGAAAGCCGAGGATCGTCAGCGTGAAAATCAACATCGCCGGCATCCACCGCCCTTCCGCCAACCAACTCACGAAATACGATGAGCGCCGTAATTTCATCAGCACACCGCTGCCGACAAAAACCAGCAGCATCAGCAGTGGTGCAAGCAAGCGACGCTGCGTCGGTCTCCCCGAGTGCCCGAGGAAACGCATGGCCGGGGCCGCCGTGTTCAGGTCACGCGCAGGACTTCCCGTTTCGATCACTCCTTCACTCTCACCCGTTTCCGTCCGCTGCCATGACTCGCATTCGGTAAAGTTCCGCCATTCGCCACCCGACTTTGCCCAACCATCGACAGCCAGCTTTGATGCCCTCGTTTTCCCATAGCGATCGCCCACCGCCCCTACCATGCGCACACGCAATTCATTCTCACCACGCTTGAGCAAGCGCCCCACACCGAAGGCCGAGAACTCTTCCACCGAGCGATCGCGCGCGACACTAATCGGCGTCCGCCGAATCGGCTCCTCCAAATACCCCTTCGGATCCGATTCCCGGCCCTTTTCCTCCTTCTCGCCGTACTGATCGAAAAGCAACTGACCCTGCCGGTTGGCTGTTGGTCGCTCGCCCGTCCGGTTGGCCTCGTTCTCTGCTTTCTGCAAATCATTTGCCGTGGGATCTCCATGTCGCGGGTCGGTGAAGCGATCACCTCCCCATCCGCGCGCAAGATCATCCGGGTCCATCAGCGTCGGTGTCACCGCCAGCGGACGCCGGCCTTCCCAGGTCACCTGCCAGCCACCGTCCGCAAGCCCCAGACTTGCCTTCGACTCCGGCTGAATCGGCTGATCATTCACCCATGCGCGATACGGCCCGTTCGCCAGGATACGCAGGAAGGCCTCGCCCTCACCTTCATCGCGATCAAATTTCAGCACCCAGTCCTGACTCCCGCTGCGCCCCGGCGGCGTTGCCAAAAAGGGAGCACGGAAACCTTCTTGGAATGCCGCATCGGGAACCTGCCGATACATCACGCGACCTTCCGACGGCAACTCGACCGCCTGACGCCAATCACGCAACCGAATCTCCGGCCTCGTCCATTCAAACTGCGTCACTCCCACCGGCACCGGCTCCGCCAACCAGTTGCGATCCGACTTCAAGGCGACCTTCGAGCCATCCGCCAACTCGACCTCACCCCAAAGGATCAAAGCTGCCCCCGGCCGCCGCGCCTCAAGCTCCACCGACAGCGAGTTCCATCCGCGCCGCAACTTCGGCCGAATGTCGAACCACACCGGCAATTTCTGATTCGCATGCAGCTCCCACTGATACTCACGCGGGAAATTCAGCGCCATCGCCGACTCACCACCATAGATCCTTTGACCCGCTTCCGAGAGTCCATTTTGAAACGGACGGGTCGACCGCCATAGTGAGAACATCCCCACCGAGTTCGCGTTGCAAATCAGCTCGAAGCCACCCTCCGCCGCCACCGCCACCCAGCCACCGACGACTTCCTGTTTCAGCTCAAAATCATAGCGAAAACACGAGGTCGTCTGAACCTCATCATCGCAGGTAATCCAGTGTGCCTCACGCGGCGGCGTCACTTTCTCCACCACCGGATGCGATGGCCGAAGCCACTCGACCATGAGCAAGCCGACCAGCCCGATGCTGAGCGCGAGGAGAAAACGCCGACCGCGAAACTTGTTCATAACTTCCTCGCCTTTTCGCGGGCCTTCGCTGCTTCCGGCACTCGTCCTGCCGCCATCTCACCCTGCGCCAGAATCAGCCAGGAAGCCGAAAGCACACCCTTCTTCTCTTTCCGCTGAAATGGCTTGTAGAGTAGATCA
Source organism: Haloferula sp. (assembly GCF_049672945.1). Lineage (NCBI taxonomy): Bacteria > Pseudomonadati > Verrucomicrobiota > Verrucomicrobiia > Verrucomicrobiales > Verrucomicrobiaceae > Haloferula > Haloferula sp. Next base: position 3,864 of record NZ_JBATWY010000156.1, read on the forward strand.
ATTTCCTCACGGCAGCGGCGATTCACTTCCACCTGGCCGCCGTAGAGTGACAGCAGTTGCAGGTAGAAACGCGGTTGCACCGCCGTCGGTTCCCGCTGGCAGAGCATCTCGAATCG
>NZ_JBATWY010000157.1:0-1780 GCF_049672945.1 Haloferula sp.
CGCGCGGTGCGGGATGAGCGTTACAAGTTGATTGAGTATTGTGTGGACGACACCCGCCACACGCAGTTGTTCGATCTGGTGGCGGATCCACAGGAGACCAGGAATCTGGCGGCTGATCCTGAAAGGCGAGCCGACTTGGAACGTCTGCAACTTCTCTTGAAGAAGGAACGGGTGCGGCTGAACGATGGGAATTGCTCGTCACCGTTTGCCAGTCAGCAAGGCGAGGACTTCTGGAGAATCTACGAATCGGTCAAGGACAGTCATACGCCCTGAGGCTGTGGTATTTGCCTTCTGGCGCTGATTGAAGTTCTTGGATACCTCTGATCGAATTGACCGGTAAAGCAAGTGATGGCTGAACTCGAATCCACTCAGAAGCGGAATGCCGCGCGGATCATCGCGGCGATGAGTTTCACGAAGTTGGGTGACGTTCTGATCAATCCCAAGACGGTCCTTACCTGGCTGCTGTCCCAGATGGGTGTTTCAGGAGCGATCGTTTCCATGTTGGTTCCGATTCGTGAGTCGGGTTCAATGCTTCCACAGCTGTTCATTTCCGGTTGGGTAAAGAAGGCGCGTCGGAGAAAACATGTCTTTGTGGCGGGGGCATTGGTGCAAGCCTTGGCAGTGGCCATCATGGGAGTGTCCGCCTTGCTGCTCCCTCCGGCGAGTGCTGGTTTGGCGGTCCTAGTCGCGCTGGGGCTATTCGCCACGGCGCGCGCCTTTTGCTCGATCAGTGCCAAGGATGTGCTGGGCAAGACGATCCCGAAGGGATTCCGCGGTCGTATTGGTGGAATCTCCGCGACGATCTCCGGGGTGGTTTCAACGATTGCCGCGCTGATGCTGATTTTGGCAAAAGACGACGGGGATGTGAGGACCCTGGCTTGGGTGTTGCTCGGTGCTTCGACGCTTTGGTTGCTCGGTGCTGGCTTCTACGGTCGCGTCGATGAGCCTGCGGGTGAAGAAGAGGGAGAGTCGTCTTCATCCGACGTTCTTGGCCGTCTTCGGCTCGTGAAGGACGACAAGCTTTTCCGGAGGTTCATCTTGGTCCGCGTGCTTTTGTTGGGATCGGCTCTTGGTGCTCCCGTGCTGGTGGTGATGGCGGGGAAACATGGGGGAGGGATCGCTTCGCTGATAGGGTTTGTGATCGCTTCGGGCGTCGCCACGGCGGGGAGTTCATTTCTGTGGGGTCGGCTGGCGGATCGGGCTCCCCATCGGGCGATGTCATTCGGTGGAATGATCGCGGCTTTTGTGGGGGGAGTAGCCTCATGGATCGCGTGGTCGTCACCCGGTTGGTTTCATCAACCGCTACTCTGGCCAACTCTCTTCCTTCTATTCAATCTGGGTTACGCCGGCGTTCGTCTCGGCCGGAAGACATGGGTGGTGGATGCGGCGGAGGGGGATCAACGAACCGACTATGTCTCGGCTTCGAATACGATCATTGCCGTAGCCATTCTTGTTGTTGGTGGCATTGCCTCACCCCTTCAATCGATCTCACCAGTTCTCTCGCTGGTCGGCTTTTCGGCCTTCTGTTTGTTAGGGGCGATTGTGGCTTTGGGCCTTGGGAATACTCCGCCGAGGGATTGAATTGTAGCCTTCTCTAGGTAAAGCTGCGCCATTGACAGGAATGTAAATGCTCCGGAAGGGAGAAGTCCACGTGCCCTACTCCCCAAGATACTCGGCCTTCAGCGATTCGGCGCGGGTCAGGCAGTCCTCGGTGTCGGGACCGAGTAGATTGGTGTGACCCATCTTGCGTCGGCCGACGGCACGTTGCTTACCATAGAGG
>NZ_JBATWY010000158.1:0-2568 GCF_049672945.1 Haloferula sp.
GTTCGGAGACGTTCACACTGGAGAAATTTGCTGCCAGGCTAGGTGCAATCCGTCCATGCGGATCACCAGCGTTTCGTGCTCATGTCACCCACCCCCGAGGGAAAGCGCTCCTCTGTCACGACCGTAAGCTTGACCCACGAGATTTCCATTCATAAGAAAGGGCAGTGAATTCCTGCGAAACATCGCACTCCGACTCCTCCCCGGTCCGCGAGCTTCGATTCGCTGATTGCGACCAGTTGTCGGAATTGGTCACCAGCGGCGATATTGAATTCATCCAGCTTGGTGCCGGGCCATGCCAGGCGAGCATGATGCGCATCGACTTGGACGGGTTCTACATGCTGCTGACCGACGTCCCGAACCGGACCGCCATCCACGCGGCTTCCCAAAAGGATCTTCGCGTGATCCACATCCCGCTCCGATGGACGGGTTCGCTGCACTGGAACGGGAGAATCGTGGATCGGTCCGGATTGATCGTGTGGGGCGACTCCTGCGACTATACCCGCGTTGGAGAGGATGTGCGGACCGTCGCGCTGCTGATCGACGAGTCGTTGCTTCGTGAACGAATCGAAGCCTGGTTGCCTTCTTCCCACTCCTTGTGGGATTCCCTCGATGGCCACATGCTTGCCGACACTCCCGCGAGCCGTCATTTTGGACAGGTGGCGGAGTGGGTGCTCGGACTGGCCCTGCAGCGGTCCGAAAGCCTCGCTGTGCCTGCGGTGCGGGCCCAGCTGAGTGAGCGCCTGCTTCTGGCCCTCGCAAACGCGGTCAACGCTCAGGAAGAAAGCGCGGTGTTGGGATGCCCGACTGCCCGTCACCGAGGCCGGATCGTGCGTCAGATGACCGATTATCTCCATGCGCACCCGAACCGCACGATGGAGCTCTCCGATCTCTGCCAATTAACGGGTTACAGCGCCCGCTCCATCGCCCACGCCTGCCAGACGGTCCTCGAGACCAGCCCGATACGCTACCTGAAACCGCTGCGGCTCAACCAAGCGCGGATTCTCCTGCGGGAAGGGAGTCACGATAGCACCACGGTATCCCAGTGTGCCCATTTCGCCGGGTTTTCGCATTTCGGACGCTTCGCGGCGGATTACCGGAGAATGTTCGGTGAATCGCCGTCAAAGACCTTGGAGCGCTGCATGTGACGGCTCCATCGATTTGCAAGAATCGGATAGCTAAAGTGCCTGACAAAAACGGAGTCAGTAAGTAGCACTTAGGACGCGCGCAAAAGTTTTCTGCTGACGAGTGAAAAGCGCCGCCGATTCCAAACCAACTATTTCAAATGCCACCGATGAAATCCACCACTGCCCTTGCCGCCTTTTCGTTCGTTTCAGCCCTGGCCCCCGTCGCTTGGGCCCAAGATGCCCTCATTGATATGGGCCAAGCCCATGCGGGTAGCGAAGCCCATGCGGGCAAGTCAGCTGACGAAATCGCCCGCGAACTTGCCAATCCGAACAACTCGCTGGCGAGCCTGACCTTAAAAAACCAATACCGTTGGTATGATGGCTCGCTTCCCGGTGCTGGAAGTCAGGGCAACTTCACGACGATCTTCCAGCCGGTCTTCCCTTTCACTCTGGAAGACACGGCATCCGGAGGGAAAGCCAACCTCTTTGTCAGGCCGGGGATCCCCCTGCTGTTCGAACAACCGATTTTCAACCCCACCACCGGCACCTTCGACAAGGAAACCGGCCTCGGGGACATCGGCTTCGACATCGGCTATGGCGTGACCGAACCGAACGGCTTTCTCTGGGCCTTCGGAATGGTCGGCACCCTGCCGACCGCGACCAACAGCGCGTTTGCTGGGAAGCAACTGCGTCTCGGTCCTGAGGCACTATTCGCCAAGTTCGAGAAATGGGGTCTCTACGGGATCTTCCCCAGCCATCAGTGGGATGTCGCCGGATGGGGCGACCGATCCTTCAATAGCTCCCAGCTTCAGGCGTTCCTGATCTGGCTTCCAGGCGGCGGATGGTCGATCGGCTCCACCCCGATCATGGACTATAATTGGAACTCGAATCAGTGGACCATCCCCTTGAACCTCACCGTCAGCAAGACCGTCAAGATTGGCAACACTCCATGGAAACTGGCGGCCGAGATCAATTACTACGTCGAGAAGCCCGATACCTTCGGTTCCGAGTGGATGATCGGGTTCAACGTCACCCCTGTCGTCAAGAACTTCGTCGAGGGCTGGATTCGGGGAAACTAAAGACCAGCGATATGGGCACGCTCGATCCGCAGCCTCGCCATAGCGAAGTCTAACAGACGGCCTGTCATCCACAACCAAAACACCACATCATACACGCCATGAAAATTCATACCAGCATCCGCCTGCTTTTGGCGACAAGCCTTCTCGCCGTCTCGTCGGCCTTTGCCCAGGACTACGACGTCGCCATCCTCAATGGCAGGGTCATGGACCCCGAGACCAACTTTGATGGCGTGCGCAATGTCGGGGTGAAAGATGGCAAAATTGTTGCGATCACCGAGGACGCGATCACCGGCAAGGAGACCATCGACGCCAAGGGTCATGTGGTCGCCCCCGGCTTTATCGAGGGGCACCAGCACGCCACAGAC
>NZ_JBATWY010000159.1:0-5030 GCF_049672945.1 Haloferula sp.
ACTTGTGACCGCCCCCAACACATTCGACTACGAGTTCAACAATGTGAAATCCCCAATTTGTATCATTTTCTACACCATGGATTCGGATGTAACGAAGGTCCATTGGCTCCATCGAAGACTCTTGCCAACCAGTATTTGTGAATTTTCTAGATCGATCAGCGAGAACAAGCCATTGCTCACGATTCTCCGAACCTTCGATCTTGTATTTGTAATTACGTTCATCTTTGTCGTAGAGAAGAATCCTAACTTTCTCTACGGCGTAAACATCTTTTAGATCAACTTCGGCCACACATGGCCATCGCCCTAATGCCCATCCTTGATGAAGATCGTGCTTTTCAGATTCTCCATCGATCATGCGGTCTCCTTCTTCCATACCGGTAACCGTCACTCCTCTCGATTTCAATGCGATATCGCCCTTTACAATCTTCCCTCTCAATATTTTTCCATCTGATGAAAGCCTAGATAGGTAATTGCGCGCTGCGGCCAATTCTTCATTTGAGTTAAGATCACCGCGAACTTTCTTTGCTCTTAGTGCATCCTCGATTTCTCCGGCCTTGGTCAACTCGGTTTGCTTCGCCCCCAGAGCCTGCTCCATCTTTGTAGCTAATTCTGTTAGCTCTAGTGCACTCGTCTTTAGTATCTTTCCTTCGGCTTGGTCGAATGTGTCGCGGAGTTGCTTTACATTGTAGGCCGCGTTTGACGGGAGTCCGGGTAGCGACTCTCGTCCCGCTTCTAGGGCATCCATCTGATCCTTGATCGGAATAAGTAGTTCCAGTTTCCCCTTGGCCTTCGTCTTCTCGAACAGGCGTTCGAGTGCTGCCTGATAATTGTCACGAAGGGTGTCGATTTGCTGATCACGCTTGGTGATCACTTCGTCGCATCGCTTCTGGAACGCCTGCTGCAAATCTTCGACCGAAGATCCTTGCGAAATCGAGGCGAGAAGCACGACGAGAATAAGCGTTAGGCTTAGCGTTAGGCGGCTCATCGGCTTGAGAACTTTGATAATTTCACCCATGGATCCTAAGAAAGCAACGACATCGCCAACAAGGCTGGATTCGCCATGGGTCGGTGTTGCCGTCTTAAGGTCGCAAGGTTCCGCCGTCGCTCTCCGAGCTTCCTCCTACGCTGAAGCTTCGGCGGACAGGATGGCGGACAGACTCCGGTCGAATGTCCGAGCAGACTAGTCGGCTCCATCACTACTGATCGAAATGCTGAAACGCTGAGAAACTGAAATTCTGAAAAAACCGGCCCGGCCCCTGCGGTCAGGCTTTATCCAAGGGCTTCCCTTTTGCGGCGGCGGCCTCCTTCATTCGCGCGCGCTGGGCAGCCAGGGTGAGGGTGAGATCCTCCGCTTCTTCTAGCCACTGGATTTTTTCCCGCAGCGTCAATCGTCGATCAAGTATCCGATCAAGTTCACGACAGCCTTCCGCTGTTCCCCAACGCCAGTCGGGAAGGATTGGAGATTCAGCTTTCATGATAGACGGAGTAACTCCTCAATATCCGTGAGGTCTTGGGAGCGCGAGGCCTCACGTTTCATCGTCAACAGGGTACTTAGCGAGACAATGGCTGCCGATAGCCCGGGACCCAATTCCATTTCGTGAGCCTTACCGATTTCATCCGAAAAATCAAAGGGCTCGTAGATGAAGATGTCGATCGGGGTCCGTCCGTGGGCGTCGCTCCATAGCTTGAGGACCACCATGTTTTACTCCTCGCGCCATCGCTGACGGTTCTCCGCGTTGCTGAATTCCTCGGCGCTTACCGGAATGGCCATCTGGTAGCCAATGGCAAAAAGCGCGTTCAATCCGAGGAGGATATTGTCGCTCTTAAGTTCCAGGACGATATCGACACCTCGTGTCAATCGGGCGAAACCGTGGGCGTTGACGGCAAGGTCTCCGACAATCAGATAGCGGGCTCCTGCGTCATTGAGCGCCTTGACGATGGCTTCGACGCTGCGGAGTTCCATGGAGTTAAAAAACTGAAATGCTGAAAAGCTGAAAAGCTGAAACTCTGAAACTCTGAAACTCTGAAAGCTAAATGCTGAAATACCGTCCTAAGGTCCAAGGTCTAAAAGTCCGAACTAAGCAGCGGCTCCATCACTTCTGACCTTTAGACTTTGAGACGTTCCGACGTTCAGACCGAAATACCGAGGCACGGAAACACTGGCTACCGGCCACTGAGGCGAGACGACAGGGCGGGAACGCCCTTGCTCCCTTTTGACCGAAACACCGATTCGGAGGATCGCTGCCTTATTGAGGATTCAACGCCGTTGGCGTAGGGGTTTTTCGGTCCGTTCCCCCGGGGTAGCTTGCGCAACCCCGGGCTTTGGGATTGGGGTCCCGTTGGGACGGAAGAGTTGGGAGTCGAAGGTCAAAGGTCCGAACAGACGCGCCGGTCCCGTCGCTTTTGACCTTTAGACCTTGAAACATTCCGACGTTCAGACCGAAATGCCGAGGCACGGAAACACTGGCTACCGGCCACTGGGGTGAGGCGACAGGGCGGGAACCCATCCTTCGCATGAAGCTATGGCGGGCAGGCTGCCCTTGCTCCCTTTGCCGGCGGCATCAGGACGGGTCGACGAAGACACCGTGTTCGTAGCTGTGGCGGTCTTCGTCGTTGGTGCTTTGCGCCTGCCGTAGCCAGGCATTCCATACCAGCATCAGTTCGTCCCAACTCAGATTCCGGAGATCGAGATCCTCCTCGCTGAGAAATTCCCCGAGGCCCGGATTTTCCGTCGGTTTCATGGGTGGAAGGGTAATTCATCTTCCGCCGCTTGCAAAATCAAGGCGTGCGCTTTTTTCAGGGGCATTCCCGTGAGTGAAGGTTGCAGGGCGGGCCAGACGGTCCGCCAAGTAGCAGACGCTGCGGAGAAGGCTGCGAGGCGGTTCTCGTCAGCCCGCATGAGCTGTCGCCTTTCCTTGTCCAAGGCCTCTTCGAGGGTGTCACGATTTTTGAGGAGCGCGTGGAGGAGGAGTGGCCGCTGGGATTCGAGACCACGGACCAGGTCCGGGGTTTCAGACGCGGCGGCGATGAGGTCGCGGGCGCTTCTGCTGTGGAGAACTTGGACTTCGGGAGGGAGCTTGCGGGCAAGTTCGCCGATGACGGCGTAGTCTTTCTCCCGCTGCGTCTGCTTAACCATGAGGAGAGCTTCGATTTCCAGAAACGGGATCTGCTGTCCGGAGTGCGTCGCCCACAGCTGAGCAAGTTGTTCATCGCTCAGGCGCGGGGGGCGCGAGAAAAAATCGCAGCGGACCCTGATCCCGTCGGCCATGAATTCCAGATGGGAACTCCAACCACCGGCGAGCCAGCGCGCATCCAATGGCGCGCCAAAGCGATAGCGTGCATTTCGGGATTCGAGGACGGTCAGAATGAAATCGAGATCGGCAGGATGCTCCCGGACGATCCAATCTCCGTCTTTACTCATGATGGCGAGCCGGTGCAGCACCACCGCCTGCCCGGAACTGATGATGGCACGAGTCTCTCCGTCATTGAATTCGCGGGTGAGCGCAAGATAGATGTTTTCAACGGTCGGTGACATGGCAGGGAGTGACCGTTGGAAAGGGTCGGAAAACTGAAATGCTGAAACTCTGAAAGCTGAAATACTGAAATGCCGGAGCATCGGCTAAGCCCGCTTGGAAAGTTCGCCGAGGTAGGCTTCGAAGTCGCCGAGATGCTGTTGAAGGATGGCTTCGAGAATCGGTCGCTGGAGTTGCTGGTAGGAATGCACTGCCACGTTTCGGAAACCCACCATGTGTTTCATGGCGAGGGCTGTGGCCGGTGCTTCCGGACTACTATGTTGCCGTCTTAAGGTCGAAGGTCGAAAAGTCCGAACGAACGAGCCGGCCCCATCACTTCTGACCTTTAGACGTTTGGACCTTCCGACGTTTAGACCGAAACACCCGCCCTCGGCGTTCGCCATCCCAAAACTCAACCGTCCCAAAGGGAGATTCATCCCGTCGATCATTCCAAAGGGAGATTCATCCCGTCGACCGTCCCAACGGGACATCCATCCCGGAGCCCGGGGTTGCGGAGCTACCCCGGGAACCGGTGTGCCCGGAATCCCTACCCCGAAGGGGTTGAATCCCGTGGTGGTCAGTCCCAAACGTAGCGCTCGTCCCAGTCGATCCGGTGCTTCCGAAGCATCATCCGGAATTCATCCTGAAAACTGAGTTTGCGGTGATGCTCTTCCTGGTTGGCGATGTAGTGTTCGACCGTTTCCAGCATCGAAGGACTGACGGAAAACAGGCCGTATCCCGTTTGCCAGGCGAAGTCGCCCAGCGTGGGTTCGCGTTGTTTGATCCAGAGGCTCGACGACCTCTTCAATTCCTTGACCCAATCCGCCTGGGTGATGGTCCGGGCATGGCGGGCGAGCAGATGGACGTGGTCTTCGACACCGCCGGCCACCAGAGGAGGGCAATGGAGTTCGCGCGAAATGCCGCCGAGGTAGGCATGCATTTCATGGCGCACTTCCGGGTTTGATAGAAAAGGCCGGCGGTCTTTGGTGGAAAAGACGAGGTGCAGGTAGACCGCTGACAATGATTGGGGCATGGCGCCTCGTTGCGACGGGATTCAACGCCGTTGGCGTAGGGGTTTTTCGGGCCGTTCCGTCCCGGGGTAGCTTGCGCAACCCCGGGCTTTGGGATTGGGGTCCCGTTGGGACGGAAGAGGGATCCAACGCCGTTGGCCTGGGAGATTTCTCGGTCCGTTCCCCCGGGGTAGCTTGCGCAAGCCCGGGCTTTGAGATTGGGGTCCCGTTGGGACGGGAGACTTTGACGTGGCAGCAGGATTCAACGCCGTTGGCGTAGGGGTTTTTCGGGCCGTTCCGTCCCGGGGTAGCTTGCGCAACCCCGGGCTTTGGGATTGGGGTCCCTTTGGGACGGAAGAGTTGCCGTCGCGACGGGATTCAACGCCGTTGGCGTAGGGAGATTTTTCGGTCGGTTCCCCCGGGGTAGCTTGCACAAGCCCGGGCTTTGGGATTGGGGTCCCTTTGGGACGGAAGAACTTGCCGAACCTATTCGGTTCCCCTGCCTTTC
>NZ_JBATWY010000160.1:0-29321 GCF_049672945.1 Haloferula sp.
CAAAGAAATTCCACACAAATCGACCTATCGAAAAGCCGCTTAATCACGTGCCATTCGGGTCTGTCCTTTCATTTTGAATTTCTGATCTGGACTCAGGGCTGAATCTACTAGCTTTGACGTAGCGACTGTGCCAATTTCAACTTCCAACGACTGACGCCAGACCCATGCCCTTAAACTGCTGTCCGAAGCAGGGGTGAGTCATGGGTTCGGCTTCTGATTTGAGGCGGTTTGAGGTCGGCGAGCGGCGCTTTTTGGAACGGTGATCTATCTATTCAGACTCAGCATGTTTGCATGCCGTCCAATTCCGCTTGGATCATCATCTCTGGTGGAGGGTCGGGCGGTTGCAGGAACGGGTCGTCGATCCATTCCCACAGATCCTTGTGCATAAAGAGATTCCACCGCAACAAGGCCACCGGGTTGGAGAGCGCCCAGTCAATCCGGCTGCGGAACTGAAGCGGTTTCAATAGCAGCATGGAGATGAGTGCCGTCCAAATCTGAATCCGCACCGCATAGGCCACGGTACCGACGAAGGTATTGATGCGCAGATTCTGTTTGATGGCCTTGAAGAACAGCTAGGGGGCCGCTTCGACTCGCTGTTTTGGACACTAGTGCATCGTTTGCAAAGTTAGAGTGCCCTCGGAAAAGAATATGGAGAGGAAGATGGCGTGCGATCTTCGATCGGGGAAAAGGAAGACGCGGGCCTTTTTCCTGATCTCTGCCCGTCCGGCCTTCACCGGAGTGGCCGGACCTCGTCGGTCGTTGGTCTCGACCAACTCCACTCCTCGCGCCTTGAACTCAGGAAAAATTCCTCGTGCCGAATGCACCCTAACTTCCCGAACGCTGCACTAGTGGATGAATGCGGGTTGTCCCATCAGCTAGAGAAGATAATTGTGAAGATTCTTCCGGAAGTACCAAACCATTCGAGAAGGCGATGCCTGTCTGGACCAGGGACCTGGTTGAAAGCGGAGACGGATAGAAACCGGCGTTTGAGAAGTAGAAGACGATGATGTTTGCACGATTTCTGCGGCCGTTCCTGAAGGAGCGACAGCATGGTTCATCAGTGGGATCGGTGGCAAACTGGTCGCGATTGCTGACTATCAGGAAGTTTCAGATCAGTAGGTTTTGCGGCACTCTCCCATCTGTTGGGGATGGGTTGATCCTGAAGAGGGTAAAGCTTCCGTTCCGGCGCTTGCCTTTGCTTCAGTGAGGCTCAGTCTTCAACGATGCAACGCCAGCCTCTGATCGGTCAGCTCCTGAGCTATTTCCGCGATTACCCGGATGAGTCTTCCACCACCAAACGCTTCTTGGATTTTGTGGAAGCGGAGGAGGCCTGCTTCGAGCGCTCGACTCAGTCCGGGCACGTGACCGGATCCGCTTGGATCGTGAGCCCAGACGGGCACCGTGTGCTTCTGACTCATCACCGAAAGTTGGATCTTTGGCTCCAACTTGGGGGTCACGCAGATGGGGATCCAGACGTTCTTGCCGTCGCCTACAAGGAAGCCCGGGAGGAGTCCGGGATCGAGGAGTTCGAACAACTATCGCAGGGAATCTTCGATCTCGATATCCACCCGATTCCGGCGCGGAAAGGGGAGCCTGAGCACCTTCACTTCGACGTCCGCTATTTGCTCCGCCCGACTGGGAACACCGAGTATATTGTTAGTCCGGAATCACATGATCTCAGATGGGTTGAGCTCGATGAGGTTGCCTCTTTAACGACGGAGGAATCGATTCTGCGCATGGTGGCGAAGCACCGCGCATTCTTTGATCTTTGAGGCGAGTTCCAAATATTGGTTTTGACTTTGGATGGCGATTTCATCGCTTCAAAGGTAGGTGCACGTCAATCATCCGGGTAGATTTTTTTCGTGTCTCAGTGGCAGGAAGCCCTGACGGAGTTTCATGCTCTGAATTGGTATCAACTCCGAAATGCCATGATTATGAAACCATGAAATCTCTCATGAAGATCGATCAAGCCCGGCTTCACTCTGGTCGAATTGATGGTCGCCATTTTGCTTGTCCTTGTCCTGGCAGGACTCGCGTTCCTCGGAACTTCCCGATTGAGTTCTTCAGCAGACAAGGCGGTCTCGGTGTCCAATGTTAGGAAGCTGCAGCTGGCAAATGGTCTTCACGCGACCGACAACAATGGAAGATTTGCCTCAACGTTCACCAAAGGTTCGGAAGGGAAAGCCAGTGTGTGGGATCGGAATCCAACGTTTCACGATGCCTGCAATGGAGATTCAAAGGCCATTGAAGGCAACAGTCAGGAGTCGAGGGGAAAGTGAACCAACCGTGGGCGCCTACTACGATGGTCATGTCGGAGAGATCACCCAGAAGGACATGGAGACTCTGGACCGCCGCGGTGGTAACAACAACTCCTTCTGGAAAGGCAACAATGGAACCCCATGAGTGACTTTTTTGGGGTGGTGATGGCCGCGTCGCAGGACCCGGGTCGAAGGGATGAGGGTTCGAGGTTGACGATATTCCCATTGGAAGCTCGACCCGGACCCTCTATTGATGGTGAATGAAAATTCTCTTCATCGGTGGCACCGGTAATATCAGTACGTCCTGCAGTCGGCTCGCGATGGAGCTTGGCCATGAGCTCTGGCTGCTGCATCGTCCCGGTCGCCCTGGCATCGCAGGGGCTCACGATTTGGCGTGCGACATCAATGATGAGGCTTCTGCCGCTCAGGCCCTTGCGCCGCATCGGTTTGATGTGGTCGTCCAGTTCATTGCGTTCACTCCGGAGGATGTTGCGCGCGATCTGAGACTCTTGGCGGGGAAGTGCGATCAGTATGTGTTTCTGAGCTCCGCATCAGCTTACGCGAAACCCCGTGGCTTCGCGCCAACGACCGAACGCACCCCGCTTGAGAATCCCCATTGGCAATACTCTCGTGACAAAATTGCCTGTGAGGAGTTGCTTGTCGAACAAGGGGGGGATGGCATGCCTTACACGATTGTCAGGCCGTCCCATACCTACGACCAGGTGATCCTTCTGCCGATTGGCGGGTGGCAGAGTTTTACGGCGGTTGATCGGATGCGCCGTGGTTTGCCAGTGATCGTACCGGGTGACGGGACGAGTCTTTGGACCGTGACCCATGCGGAAGATTTCGCCCAGGGATTGTTGGGTTTGTTGTGGAACCCTCTGGCCATGAATGAAGATTTTCAGATCACCTCGGACGAAGCGCTCACGTGGAACGAGATCTACCTGCAGACCGCGTTGGCGGCGGGGGTGGCGGATCCGAAGTTGGTTCACATTGCCTCGGAATTGTTGATTGCCTGGAATCCGGACTGGGAAGGCACCTTGCTTGGCGACAAGTCACACACCGCGTTGTTCGACAACTCCAAGTTGCGGCGAGCCGTGCCGGGCTTTCAGCCAAAGATCCCGTTTCGCGAGGGGGTGCGCCGCACGATGGCGTGGTTCGATGCCGATCCGTCCCGTCGCCATCTTTCTGCCGATGACGACGCCGAGTTCGAGCGGATCCTTTCCGCCTACGGCAAAGCATGGCCCGCAGGTTCTTGGGAGTGATTGATCGCGGTTTCCAGGCGGGTTCTTCTTGCGATCTTTAAAAGAGAATGGCGCTGAGGAGTGTGAGGACGACGGCGAACACCAGGTTCAGGACGAGACCAATTCGGAGCATCGTCTTTTGCTGGATTCGGCCTGAAGCAAAAACGATGGCGTTTGGTGGGGTGGCGATGGGCAGCATGAAGGCGCAGGAGGCTGCCAGTGTCAGTGGTAGGACGATGCGTGTTACTGGAACACCCAGATCCACCGCGACGGCAGCGAAGATCGGGACAAGGAGGGCGGTGCTGGCGGTGTTGCTCGACAGTTCGGTAAGGAAGATCATGAAAACCACCACGATGCCGACAAGAAGGAACACGGGCCAGGCGCTTGCGAGTTGTTGGATCTTTTGTGCGAGGAACAAACTGGAGCCGGTGACACTCAGAACCTTGCTCAGCCCGATGCCGCCTCCGAAGAGGAGCAGGACCCCCCAGTCGGTGGTGCGATCGATGTCCTTCCAATCGACCAAGCGGCAGGTTGCCAGCAGTAGTAAGGCGGAGATGGCGACAAGGGTATCAAAGGAGTTTTCAATGCCGAAGTAGGTGGAAAGCTTTCCGCTGAACAGCCAGCCGGCAATGGCGAGCAGGAAGATGGCGAGGGTGGCGAGGCGTGGACCGTTGAACGCGAAATGCTCTGACTCGACTTTGAAACGAGGCACTTTTCCGGGACGGGCGAGCACTCGCAGAAGCACGAATAGAATAGGCAGGAGTATGGCGACGCAGGGAATACCGATCTTCAGCCATTCGGTGAAACCGATCTTGAGATTCGCGGCGGCAATGGCATTGGGTGGCGTGCCAATCAGGGTTCCGATCCCGCCAATGCTGGCGGAGTAAGCGATGCCCAACAAGAGATAGGGCGCGATCTGTTTGATGGCCTCGTCGCTGCAGCGGGCTTTCAGGCTGGCAAGGATTCCGAGTGCCACTGGCAGCAACAGGGCAACGGTTGCCGTGTTTGAAATCCACATCGAAAGCACGGCTGAGACCATGAAGAGAGCGGTAGCGGTGGCGTGAAAATTGCCCCGCCCGAGACGAAGAATGCCATTTGCCAGCCATCGATCGAGTTCTTGTCGCGAGAGGGCTGCGGCGAGGCCGAAGCCGCCGAGAAAGAGGTAGATCAGCGGGTGGGCGAAGCCCGCAAAACTGGCGGTGACATCAAGGCTGCGGGTGAGCGCGGCAACGACCGGGATAAGGATGGCGGTGAGTGCGAGGGGGAGAGCTTCGCTGAGCCAAAGGGTTGCGGCGAGGACGAGGATGGCCAGGCCGGTGCGGACGGTTTCCGCGCTATGGCCCTCAGGTACTGGTTCGATCGGTAGCCAGGTTTTGATCGAGAAGAAGAGCGAGAAGGCAAGCGCCACAGTCACGATCTTCGCCCATGGATACGAAGCGGGGATCGGGGCATGGCTTTCCCGGGCGACGGTTTCCTTGTGCTGGTTCACGACCTTGGTATTTCAGCACAAGTGATCACCCGCTCCAAGGGTGCTTCAGTCGATGCGTATTCTTTGAGAAGGGATGCGAGGTGAGGCGTGCCAAACGCGGGCGTGGAGGGAGTTTTCCGAACGGGAAGGAATTCAATCTACGAAAGATCGGTTCCAGTTGGCTCGAGCTTGCGGCTGGATTTGCTGGATTCGAGCATCTTTTCCAAGGACTCGCGAATCTCTGCTGTGATGGGATCGTTCTCCCTCGGTCGCTTGAGCTTGCAGTTGACTTCAATCGCATCGCCGACGGTGATGACGGCGCGGAGTGGGTAGTGGGGCCGGGCGACGTCTGTCAGGTCTTCTTCGTAGCGTTCGACGGTTTCGAGAATTCTCTCGGGTGTGGCGTCTTCGATGTAGTCGCCGGGGTAGCAGTGAAGTTGCTGGACGAGATAGAGATCGGCGAGTTGCCGCCAGCGGTGGCCACGTTCTTCCTTGCTGAGATTACCACCGATCATCCCGCGCAGGATGGCTGTCCGGAGTCGTTTCACGCGAACCATCGCATCCCCGTCATGGCGACTGTTGGCCCAGTGATCCTCCATGGGGTTGAGGAGATGGTCGATGAGGTGTTGGAGTCGCTCGCGAAAGGTGCCTTGGCGAGTTTCGTTGAGATACTCGATTTCCTTGAGGCCTAACAGGGCGGCTCCTGCCTTGAGGATACGTTCGCCAAGGGGTAGGTGGATTTGTGGCTGCCAAGAGAGTCGATGTTCGATCTCCTCGACGACGGGGAGTACGGTTTCCCGGAGATCACCTTCGAAGAAGTAGCGCATGAAAATCGGATGAATGATAGACTTGCCGTCTTTGCGCGCCTTCGCGGCCGCGCGAGCCATGAAGGCGGGACCTTCCCTGATGCTGAGCAGGCGGTCATTGCTGCGGGTGATGAATCCTTCGCCAAAAATGACCAACGGAAATTCTCCCTTGATCACGGTCTTGATGGAACACTTCAGGGATCCACGATCCATTCCTTCACGATAGATGCTGAAGGCACCGATGCGGGGTGCGACAAAGCGCTGGAACCTACTGCCAATGAAAACATGCCAGCTCGACATCACGCTGAACGGCCGACCGACTTCCTTGGCAAGGGTGTCGAGCACCAGGGGGTCGCATGGTCGGAGATGATTGGGCACGAGGATGACGCCGTTTCCGGCCTCCAGTGATGCTCTGAGTTTCTCCGTGCCGACGCATTCGATGGCTCGAATGCCGTGTTCCTTGCGTAATTGGCGGGGAAGGATCCAGCTGAGCACCCGATACAGCAAGGGGCTGAAACGGGGTGGGACAAAGGAATAGGGCTGGTCGGAGATGATGCGTTGCATTGAGAAAGGCGAAGCGCCCTGGATCCTAGTGAGGATTCGCCGGATAGGGCTACGACCGAATTCACGGTTTGATCGGCACTGCCAAGGCCTGAGGCTAGTCCTGCCTTTCTTCGGGACCGAGGTTGAAAATGAGATAGGTTCCGGATTTTCCGGCCACAGCGATGTCGGTGGTGCCATCGCCATTCAGATCTGCCGTGGCTATCTGGAGGCCGCAGCCGACCCTGCCTTCGTCGATGGTGTGGCGGGTGTATGCGCCTTCTTTGCTACTCCATACGTAGTAGTATAAGCAAGGAGGCTCGTTGCCGCCCGGGTCCTTGCCGTTGTGGGCGCGGACCCGCTTGCCGGTGATCAGTTCTTCCTGACCGTCACCCGTCAGGTCGGCGAGATGGAGGGTGTGGGGCTGGGAATAGGATTTGTCGATGAGGTGTTCTTTCCAGGTGAATTTCCCGTCCTTGATTCCCGTGCTCTCCCACCAAAACAATCCGTAGTCGTGACCCTTGCCCCAGATGAGATCGTTCAATCCATCGCCATTCAAGTCGCGCACCAGCATTGGAACACTGGAATGCAAGTGGGGCCAATCGGCATGAAAGGTCCATGGCTTTTCCCAGATGTTCTTCTCCGGGCGCTCATACCAACCGTGCCCGGTAATGAGGTCTTCACGACCGTCATTGTTGAGGTCGCCAAACCCAAGGCCATGCGACTGGCCATCACCTCCAGGTGTGCAGCCTTGAAGCGTCGGTGTTCTGTCGGTTTTCCTTGTTGGCTGATTTTTTCGGACAAGGTGCCAGACCATCAGTGGGTTTTCCGGGTTCCATGAATTGGTGATCCACTCGGGTGTTCCATTGTCATCGAGGTCGCGGAGGAAGCTGCCTTCGTTCTGGCTGAAGCCGGTGTCGTGAAGAATGTGCGCTTTCCAGTGCTGACCCCGCGAGAGGCCTTTCTTGCCTGGGTTTTCATACCAGCTGACTTCGGTTTGAATGAACGATCCCGCGACGACATCGGGGAAGCCATCTTGGTTCACATCATGGATGAAGTCTCCGTTGCTCTCGATGTAGCCATTCCAGTCAGCGATCGAGCGCAGGGGGCGTGTGATAAAGTCTGGTCCAGCATACCAGTTCCGTCCGGCGACGATGTCCAACTGCCCATCCTGATCTACATCGGCAATCGCGACGCCCTCGTTGGCATCCAGCGCCAGTTGCCGGATCTCGAAATCGAGGCTCGCCGCCTGAGCGAATGCTGGGGCGGCGATGAGCAGGAGAATCGGTTTCATGGAGGAGTTCTAAACCGGCGATGTGAGGGTGAAAAATCTAATTCCTCCTGAAGCGGGGACCGGTTCGAAGAGCCTTTTGGTGCCCCAAGGAAGCTTGTTCTGGTTTCGCTGACAAGCGCCTCCGATTGTTGCGTTTCGCTGAAATCTGAAGCCGGGGTGGAGCGTATCTGCAGGGATTCTATTTTTATCCCATGATACCGAACCGAACCATTCTGGTCACGCTGACCGCCGCACTGCTCACGATGTCACTCGAAGGCCGGACTTGGACGGATGCCGCCACGGGGCGCACGATTGAAGCCGATTTCCTCGGTTTGCAGGACGGAAAGGTCGCTCTCAAGCGGGTCGACGGCCAGGAATTCGAGCTACCCCTCGCCAAGCTTTCGGCTGCGGATCAGGATTTCGTCAGAGAGCAGGCCGCCAGTGGTGTATCGACTGGTCAGGCCTCTGAAGATTCATGGCCCGGCTGGCGAGGCCCGAACCGTGACGACCTTTCTCCAGCCACAGGACTTCTGAAATCGTGGCCAAAAGAGGGCCCCGAACTTCTTTGGACCTTCGAGGATGGTGGGAAAGGCTACAGTTCGCCTGCGATCGTTGGCGATCGCCTCTACTTCACCGGCAGCCGCGATGGCAAGGCGTTGGTCATCTGTCTCGACGCCTCCTCCGGCAAGGAGCTCTGGAATGCACCGATTGGCGACGATCCCGAAGATGGCTACAACACCAAATGGGGATCCGGCCCGCGCGGCGCTCCCACCATCAGCGATGGGCTTGTGTTTGCCATCACCGCCAACGGTGAACTCGCTTGCCTCAGTGCCACGGACGGCAAACTGCGGTGGCGCAGGAACTTCGTCGATGACTTTGGAGGAAAAGTCCCGAGCTGGGGCTATGCTGAATCACCACTTGTCGACGGCGACAAGGTGATCGTCACGCCCGGCGGCAAGGATGGTGCGATCGCAGCCCTCGATAAGAGCACCGGGAAGGAACTCTGGCGCAGCAAGGATCTCCATGATGATGCCCAGTATGCATCCATCGTCGTCGTCGAGGCTGGCGGCAAACGACAATATGTTCAGCTCTTCATGAAAAACGTCGCAGGCGTGGATTCGGAGACGGGTGAACTCCTTTGGGAAGCGCCTTGGAACGACGGCCGAACTGCCGTGATTCCAACCCCGGTGGTAAATGGCGACCAGGTTTACATCACTTCCGGCTATGGAGCTGGCAGCATGCTCCTCCAAGTCACTGCCGACTCCGCCAAGGAGCTCTGGAAAAACAAGGTCATGAAGAATCACCATGGTGGGGTGTTGCTTGTCGACGGCCATCTCTATGGATTTTCGGATGGTGGCGGTCTTACCTGTCAAAGCCTTGAAACCGGCGAACGGGTCTGGAATGAAAAAGGCCAAGGCATCCAGAAGGGTACGGTCCACTACGCCGATGGCATGCTCTATTGCATCGACGAGCATGAAGGTTCCGTCTTTCTCGTCGAAGCCTCGCCCAAAGCCTACAAGGAGCACGGTCGCTTTCCCATGCCACGCGAAACCAAACTACGTGAGGGGACGCAAGGGAAAGTCTGGACTCATCCCGTCGTCCTCAATGGCCGGCTCTATCTCCGTGACCAGGATCTGCTCTTTTGTTATGACGTCGGTGCTCGTTAGGGCTTCTCCATCGCCGGGATGTCCCGGGGTGGCCTGGCGGACCCCGGTGCCAGGAACACGGTTGCCTTTCAGCTTTGGCACGCTGGCGGGTTCATCATGAAAAGGTTGACGCACGGGCCGTCCGGCTGAGTGTCGTGCCATCCATGAAAAGCTGCTCCATCAAATTGCTAACCAGCGCCCTGCTCGCGGTGGCTTCAACTCTGGCGTTTGGTGGCGAAACCGTTCTTTATGATTTCGAGGAGGATTCAAAGAAGCCCCGTTGGGAGGTCGAGAATGATGGAGTGATGGGAGGTGTCTCAAAAGGAGAGGGAAAAACGGTGGACGGCACTTTGATCTTCCAAGGCAGACTGTCACTGGAGAACGATGGGGGTTTCGCTTCCTTGCAGACGGAGGATGGAGACTGGGATCTATCAAAATCCAAGGGAATCGTCCTCAGGGTGAAGGGCGACGGGAGAAGTTATCAGTTTCGTGTGGCGACCGATGCCAGGTTCAAAGGATCACGAATTGATTACGCGGCTGAGTTTCAAACCAAGAAGGGCGAATGGATCGAGGTGGTCGTTCCGTTTTCCGACATGGAGGCAAGGTGGCGTGGTGAAAAACTTGATGAGCCCAAGCTGGATCTGAAAAACGTTGAGCAACTCAGAATTTACCTCGGTGACGGGAAGGAAGGTCCGTTCATGCTTGAGGTCGACTGGATCAAGACCTCTGGTTAGGTTTCGTTGATGCCTCCAGCTCGAAGGGCAGGCTTCGAAAATCCATCCGGGGGAACCGGGCAAGGTGGCGAAAATCGGAGGTTCTTTTGTTGGAAAGGATCACCTAGAGTCCGCCGCAGATGAAGGACGATCTGTTTACATTCCTGAAGGGCTTTGCGATGGGTGCGGCAAATGTGATTCCGGGGGTCTCTGGAGGAACAATTGCCTTTATTACTGGAATCTACGAGCGGCTGATTGAAGCCATCAAGCGGATTGATGGGACGACGCTGAAGCTGGTCGCTGGATTTCGAATTCGTGAGGCAGCGGAGCGGATGGATCTTCGTTTTCTGATGGCGATCGGGCTCGGGGCGGTGGTCAGCGTGCTGACCCTGGCCAGAGTGTTCAAGAAGGTGATGGAGCACTCGGAATCGGCGGAGCGAGCTTTGTGGGCATTCTTCTTTGGCCTGATCCTGGCATCATTGCCGGCGGTGGGGAAAATGGTCGGCAAGTGGTCGGTGGGTCCGATCGTGGGTGGCTTGCTCGGCTGTGCCGCGGCGGTGAGCATGGCGTTCATGAGCCCGGCAAGCGAGAGCTCCAACGTCTTCTATCTCATACTTTGCGGGGTCGTGGCGATGTGCAGCATGATCATTCCGGGTCTGAGCGGTTCGTTCGTGCTGCTGTTGATGGGCAACTACAAGCTGATCATGATCGGCGCGGTGAACGCCTTGAGTGCGGGGGAATTCGGAGAGGCTTTGAAGATCTTGGTGCCCGTGGGAGTCGGCGCGGTTCTGGGAATGTTGCTGTTGGCGCGTTTCCTGAGTTGGTTGTTCCGCGTCTGGCATGATGTGGCGGTCAGTTCGATCACAGGCTTCATTGCCGGATCGTTGGTGATCATTTGGCCATGGAAGGACAAGGTCATGGAGACCTTTGTGAAAGGGGACGAGGAAAAGGAGAAGCTGGTTGGCTTTGAGAACTGGCACCTGCCGAGCTTCGGTGAGCAGGGGACCTGGTTGGCGATGGGGATGGTCGTGGCGGGCGCAGCACTGATCATTGTGGTGGAGGTTCTCGCCAAACGCGGGAAGGGTAAGGGCGTCGCCGGACAAGGGTAGTTTCCCTTCATCACCGACTCCTCGGTCTCGATCGCAAGTGAGGGCTTTCGCGCGGACAGCCTGGTGGGTGACAAGGCATTCCAGCGAATCACCGGGCTGGCGGTGG
Source organism: Haloferula sp. (assembly GCF_049672945.1). Taxonomy (NCBI): domain Bacteria; kingdom Pseudomonadati; phylum Verrucomicrobiota; class Verrucomicrobiia; order Verrucomicrobiales; family Verrucomicrobiaceae; genus Haloferula; species Haloferula sp. The sequence continues at coordinate 11,164 of NZ_JBATWY010000160.1, forward strand.
ACTAACGCCAGCTGAGGTCACGTTCGCGTCGATCGGCTTCGTAGCGATTGGTTTGTTCGATCTCGTAGGCGGTCGTGCTTGTCCTCACTGTTGACGTCGGAGATCCGGTAGAATCCGACGGTGCGCAGGAGGAAAAAAAGAAGAGGGTTCCACCGAGGAAAAGAAAAAGTGCAGCTTCTTTCATGAAAGAAGGGTCGTGTATAAGCGGCCTTTATCAAGGGTATTCTCGAAGTTTTCTCGCGCTGGCTGAACGAAATCCGAGAGGGAAGTGGTGACTCTCTTGGTGTGACGAGCGGTAAGGAAGGCTGGCTGGAGGTGATCCTGAAAGGGGTCGGGAGGTTGCTGGAGGAAGTCTGGGAGAAAGACTTTCGGCGGAGCGCCTGTATTGCGTGGTAGCCCGGTGCGGCCGTCTGGCGTACTATGGAATCCAACCCATGAAAATGATCCATCGATCTGATACTGTCCGCTCCATTCGAAGGAGAGCCCTCGTTGCCACCACGACCGCTGCCATCTCCCTTCTCTTTGCTGCTGGCTTGCAGGCTCGGACGTGGACGAGTGCCGATGGGGAAAGAACCTTCGAGGGTGATTTGGTGGCCTACGATGTGGCAAGTGGCAAGGTGACCGTCGGGATGGCGAACGGCAGCGAGCTTGTCTTTGATCAGAGCAAGCTCTCGGAAGTGGACCTCGCCTTCCTCAAGGAAAACGGAAGCAAATCCAAGGCGGCTGGGGGCAGTGGCAATGCCGCTGCCAAGCCCCTGCCCGCGGAGTTGCCTGACCCCGATGGGAAAGAGGCCGACATGAGCAAGCCGGTGCAGGTCTTCATTCTGATGGGACAGTCCAACATGCTCGGCTTTGGAAAAGTCGCCGGCGGGTTGGATGTGGCGGCCAAGGCGGGGGACTACCCTTTCCTCGTTGATGACGAAGGCGAGTGGACGACTCGCAAGGACGTCCGCAACGTGCGCGTCATGAACTTCAAGGATTTCAAGAACGACTGGTTAACTGCTGCGAATACCGGGAAGATCGGCCCGGAACTTGGGATCGGTTACATCCTGGGTGAGGTTCTTGATGCCCCCGTGATGATCCTGAAGTCCTGCATCGGAAACCGTAGTCTCGGCTGGGACCTCCTCCCTCCTGGAAGCGAGAGCTACGAACACAATGGCAAGCTTCAGCCTGGCTATGGCGAGACACCAGCGACTGCCGGGAGCGGTGAGAAGTATCAGGGTGACGAATGGTACGCGGGCAAGCAGTACGACGACGACGTCGCCAGCGCCAAAAAGGTCCTTGAGGACCTCGACAAGTATTACCCGGGAGCGAAGGAGTATGAAATCGCTGGCTTCGCGTTCTGGCAGGGTGACAAGGATCGCTACAGTGAGGCGCACGCCGAGCGCTATGAGCAGAATCTCGTGCAGCTGATCAAGGCGCTCCGCAAGGAGTTCGATGCACCGAATGCAAAGTTCGTATGCGCGACTCTGGGCCAGACCAAAAAGGGTGCCGATGGAAACGATGGAATGATTCTCGAGGGCACGCTGGCGGTCGATGGAAAGTCCGGCAAATACCCGGAGTTCAAAGGCAATGTCGCAAGTGTCTACACCCATCCGCTTTCCGAAGGGGGGGCGTCGAACGGCCACTACGGTGGCAACGCCAAGACCTACATGAACGTCGGGATCGCGATGGGTGAGGCCATGGCCGAGCTGCTCGGGTCGTCCAGCAAGTGAGGAAGGAGGTCCTTCAATCGGGGTTGAAGCGGCAAGCCCCAAGCTTTCGGGGAAGGCCTTGATCCCATCTGAAGGGAAGGTGTTTTCGGCTTGCCGAAGCCATCCAAACCGAAGGCTTCCAGGATCATTTCCTGAGGTCTCCAAGCGGCCGGACCGTTCCGAGAATCGAATCAAGGGTTGGCAATATCGAATTTTATGTCAGCTTGTCGGTCCCCTCGGATCGATTCCAACGAATTCGGTTCCATGCCATCATTATTTCTCAAAGCCTTCATCGGTTTCGCGCTTGCCGCACCGATCACGGCTCAGGTGACGACTACGGGGTTTCTCAATCAGGCCCGCACGGAAGCTCCGGGAACGCTGCTCAGCCATCCGGTGCTCAACGATTCGGAGCCCATTGGGCGGACGACGTCGATCAACTATCTCAACGGATGGATCATTTTGGGAGGTGAGGCACCGGGCTCACGGATCGGTTCTGATCTGGAAGTGCGGGTCTATGATGTCAGTGATCCGGAGAACTTGATCCGCCGCCTTCCTGCCGACTTCGGGCTGAGCTACACGAACAATTCCTGGATTCAGGGAAACTACGGTTGGAACGCGCACGGCACCGCGCAAACGGACAATCTCCTCCTTCCCGGCGTCCTGCGCGTTGATGGTTTCGGTGGACCTGTCGAGTTGGGTGGAACGAATGGTATTCCGAACATCGGACAGGTTCCGATCTGGTACAACCGGTCATCCCAGGCCGGACCGTGGTCGGCCACGCTGTTGTGGTATGGCTCGGATGACGCCGACATTGAGATCTCACGACAAAGCCTCAATGAGTTCGGCTACAATACCCGGCAGGTGCTGGGGTCCTTCGATCACGTCGGTGCCTATGGAGGTGGCGACTGGCATCCGATGTTTTTCGGTGACCTGCTCATCATGGCGCGCAGCGGTGGAGCGGCAACGGACGGGGTGGTCGTGTATCGGCTGGCCTACAACAACATGGACGACGCCGATCCGTCGAATGACGGCATCACTGCCAATCTGGTGGGTTCGCTGAGCAGTGGATTTCAAGGTTATTGGCCGAATCTTTTCAGCGATGGCACCGGGCTCTATGTGATCGGCTCATCGACAAATATCCTCATCGCCGCGGACATCACTTCGGCGACCATGCCGGGGGCCACCGCCGACATCCAAACGGTGGCGAGCCTGACGGTTCCGAATTTCACCAATGCTTCCTACCCGGTCTATCAGGACAACTTCGGTTTCATTCACAATCGCAAGATCGACATGACGCGCTTTGTCGCCGGCGATGCCAATCCCATCGTGCTGGCACTCGACGAGGCCAACCCGCCTCGTCCCGCGGGTGCACCGGCCTTGCCGCCGGGGGCGATTGCGGCGGTGAACACCTCCCAGATGTCGCTCCCGCTTGGAAACCTCTGGCTCACCGGCGGCTATCCGATTCCCGGGCAGAATCAGGGCCTCGGGGTTTGGGTCCATCAGCAGGCACCGGACACGACGGTTCCAAGAGTGAGTTATCACATTCCGCAGGCAGGCCGGACGAACTACCCACGCCACGCCCCGCTGAGTTTCCTCGTGCATGAGCACACGCGAGATGGCGGGCCCCGCAATGGCATCGACTTCACGCTGCGTGCCGTGGATGAAAGCGAGACGCTCGGGGCCTTCGCGCCGGGCTTCCTGATCCACGATTTCTCCGGCAACATGACTTTTACTCCTGATGCTCCCCTGGAGGCGGAAACCACCTATCAAGTCGACTTTCACAGCGACCCCGCACAGCAAATCGGTTTCCGTGACGCGGCGGGAAACTACATCGAGGCGTATTCCTTCCGCTTCTCGACGGGCGGCGGTTTGAACGCCCCTGCGCCGCCTGCATTCACCGGTCTGGACGCCACCAACCACCAGCCGTCGCCAGGTGAGGAAGTCACCGTCACGGCTACCGCGACGGGCACGGGTCCGCGTGAATACCGCTTCAACTTCGACGGCAACTGGAGCGCATGGAGCAGTTCGGCAAGCGCGAGTCACACCTATCTCTCCGCCGCCCGGCCGCGGGTGCTGGCTCAGGCGCGGGATGCCGATGGAGGCATTGCGACCGACTCCTTGAGGCTGCTCGTCATCACTCCGCCACCGGCCGGACCGGGTCCGACGCAAAGCAGCACTTTGGCGATCGGCGACGACTCCGGTGCGCGCAGGGTGTGGAGTGTGAATCCCGACTCGAATACCGTGACGGTCGCCGATGCGGTCAGCGGAGCCAAGCTTGCCGAACACGCGGTTGGACGGAATCCCCGGGGAATCGCTCGCGACGCCAATGGCCGCTACTGGATCACCTGCCATGGCAGTGACGAGATCCTCGTCCTCAACGATGATGGAACGACCCACAGCACGATCGACCTCGACTACGGATCGGCTCCATTTGCGATCGCGCCCTCTCCTGATGGCAGTCTTCTCTACGTCACGATGTATGGTTCGGGGGCGCTTCATCGCTACTCGGCGGCCAACCCGGCCGCTGCGCCGTTGACCACGGACGGACTGGATTCCCCCCGCGCGATCGCGATCAGTGCGGACGGATCACGGGTGCTGGTGCCCCGCTTCATATCGCCTGAACTCCGGGGTGAAGTCAGTGAGTTCTCGGCGACGCTCGGATTCACCCGCCTGCTCACCCTGACCTCGTCCGCTACGATTGACGGTGGTGACCGCGCGGCGGGGGTGCCGAACTATCTCGCCGGTATCGCGATCTCACCCGATGGCACCCGTGCCGCCGTGGTTTCGAAACAAGACAACATTCAGCGTGGAACCTTCTTCGGGGTGGGGGACCTGACTCATGAAACGACGGTCCGCAGCGTCATTTCATTTATCGATCTCACGACCCATGCCGAGATACCGAATTCGCGCCGCGACTTTGACAATAGCGACAGCCCCAGCGCCGTGACCTACACGCCATTGGGCGATACCATTCTCGTCACCCATCAGGGGAACAACCGGGTGGTTGGTATGGATGCCCTGAGTCTCGCCCCCCTTGCCGCGCAGGTGGTTGCCGGCTCGATGCAGACCCAGCCCGCGGTGCTGACGCTCGATGTCGGCACCGGCCTCGCGCCGCAGGGGCTGCTGATCGATGGGCTATCGAACCGGCTGTTTACTCAGGATTTCATGGGTCGAAGCGTGACGGTTAGAGATGCCTCGCCACTCCTCGCGAAGAACGAGACGTCCCTGCCGCTGGTTGCGACCACTGCTGCGGTCGGTACCGAGTTGTTCACGGCGGAAGTGCTTCAGGGCAAACGCATCTTCTACAATGCCGCCGATCCCCGCATGAGTGCGGACAGCTACATTTCCTGCGCGAGTTGCCACATCGATGGTGGCCACGACGGCCGGGTCTGGGACTTCACCGGTCGCGGCGAAGGCCTGCGGCGAACCACCGATCTTCGCGGGCGCAGCGGACTCGGGCACGGCGCTGTCCACTGGAGCGGGAACTTTGATGAAATTCAGGACTTCGAGCACGACATCCGAGGTCCCTTCGGTGGCACGGGACTGCTCGATCTGAGCCCGCAGCAATTTGCGGCACAGCATCCGAATCCGCAAAGCGGGAAGACCGGCCTGAGCAGCGACCTCGATGCGCTTGCCGCCTACGTTTCATCACTCGGACCTGATCACACGCCCCGCAGTCCGAACCGGAACGCGGACGGGACACTGACTTCCGCCGCAACGAGAGGGCAAGCGGTGTTCACTGCCGAGAACTGCACGTCGTGTCACAGTGGATCGGAATTGACGAACCGTATGGCTTTCGATGTCGGCACGCAGTCGGCGCTCAGCGGATTGCGCTTGGGGCAAGCGCTGCCCGGGATCGACACCCCGACTCTCCACGGTCTTCATGCCACGAGGGTCTATCTTCACCATGGCCAGGTTGGTAATCTCGGCGAAGTGTTTGATTACTCCGGAGGCACGCTCCTCATGGGGGATTCAGGTGAACTCTTCGGTGCTGGTCCGGACATCGTCACCGATGATCCCACGCAGGGCGGAGGGGGTTTCGCACGCGGCTTGTTTGGCGGTCGTGCGGTGAGCATCTCCGGCACCGAGGGAAGCTCTGGCGTGCGCTTCAGTGACGTCGATGGTGGGGCTGGCGGGGCGGCTCGAATCACCCTGCGCTACATCCGGCGGTACAGCAGCGGCTCGGCCCTTCTGAGAGTGAACGGCGTCGAGCAGCAACTGAGCGTGGAACGCCAGTTTCCCGACAACTCGTGGCAAAGCAGCGGCTGGCGCCAGCTTACGGTGGACGTCGTACTTCAAGCAGGTCCAACAAACACGATTGAAGTCGTCAGGGGAAACGGCGACCTCACCTTGAACTCGATTCTTGTCGCCAACGCTGATGATCTCGTCGCTGCGCAACCCCACCGCCTCGTAAGCAGCCTTCCAAGCGCAGATCGGAGCGACCTGATGGCTTATCTCACACAGATTGACGGGCGGGATGCCAACGGTACGGTGCTGGCTTCACCGGCTGCCCCGCTGCCTGCTGCTCCGGGGATCGTCGTGCAACCTCAAGGCGCGACCTTTGCGCAGGGAAACAGCCTGTTGCTCACGGTCGCCGTCAGTGGTACGGGGCCCTTCAGCTACGAGTGGCGACGTGGGACCACCGTGGTCGGAAGCGACAGCCCCGAGCTGCAGATCGCCGCCCTTGGTCCGGCTGATGCTGGAAGCTATACCGTGCGCATCACCAATACCCAAGGTGAGGTAATGAGTGCGCCGGCCGAGATTGTCGTCAACCCGCCACTACAGATCCAGACGGCTGCGCTTCCCTCTGCCGTCGTCGGCGTTCCCTACAGCTTTGGTCTCGACGCGATCGGAGGAATCTCCATGCGGACATGGACGATCGATTCCGGCAGCCTTCCGCTGGGTCTGACCCTTTCCTCTTCGGGAGTAATCAGTGGCACCACCCATGCGCCTGCCCAAGCGCCTCTCACCTTCCGTGTCAGTGATGACTCAGGCAGCGATTCCGTGGTTCTAACACTCGATGTGGCACCGGTGGCGGGATATGTCGACGACTCCGACCTCATCCTTCACTACACCTTCGACGAAAGTGCCGGACCGATGGTCTGGGACAGCGCGGTGGGTGGAAACAACCACAGCACCGAGGTGACCGGGACCCACTGGGTTTCTGATGGACGCTTCGGCGGCGCGTATGGTCCAGCCGATCCCACTGCGACCATCCAGCGCTTTTTTCCCGACAATCAGGCCGACCTCGACTTCGATCCGCGTGGGGACGAATACACCATTTCCGTCTGGGTCCGCACCACCACCACCGCTGGCTACAATACCATCATCGGCAAAGGCAGGGATGAGTCTCCCTGGGAAACGCAGTACCGTCTCTGGATGACCAGCAGCGGCGAACGGATCCAGGCAATCAACGGTCAGCAGTACGGCAGCAACGCCGACATCAGTTCGTCACCAATCAACAATGGTCAGTGGCATCTCGTGACCTTGGTGAACCGCAACGATGACGGAATCTGGCGCACGCGACTTTACTACGATGATGGGCCAGCGATCAGCGAATATGCAACGGGATCGAGCGGCAGGCTTCCCGGTCTGTTGCGGGTCGGCGACACCACCCGCGGCGGCAATTCGTGGAGGGGACAGCTCGACGACCTCCGCATCTATCGCCGCGCCTTGAGCCAGAGTGAGATTTCGGCCCTCTATACCGCCCCCGATGTGGAAACCTATGCCGACTGGGTTTCAGATCATCTGACTGCTGCCCAGCAAGCCGACGCCGCAGTCAACGGTCCGTCGCACGACGCCAATGGAAACGGTGTCGCGAATGCGATTGAGTTCGCGCTTGGAGATAACTCTCTCACTCCACTCAAGGTTCGCCTGATCGGCAATGACGCGGAGCTCAGCTTCACCCGCAACAGTCTTGCCCGCGGACACACACTGGTCCTTGAATGCACTGAGGATTTCGATGAGTGGACTCCCATCGCCACCAGTTACAACGGGCTTCCACCCTCCGGATCAGCCACCATCAACGAAACGCCCGGCATCATCCGCAGCGTGACCGCCCTGCATGTCGCTCCGGAACCCGCGACCTTCTATCGACTGCGACTGATGATCGATTAGAGCTCGTGGGCCCACTGCGTTCTCTCGACCCGCTTCGGCGAAGCTGACCCCTGCCGTCTCTCCCGTCTTCGAACCGGCATTCCGGTTTTCTATTCCGGTGGGTCAAGAAGTCGTCTCAGACCGGTTGGTTTGGTGAGTTCGGCGGTCGTTGCACTGCCGAGTACGATTCCAGACGTAATCTGGGATCCTGATTGGCAGGTGGCGGCGACATGGCTGAATTCGTTCGCCGCGGACTGCTCGTTTCGAAAGGCGAAGTCCTGTGCCACCGTCGTGGTCCGGCCTTCGGGTGTGGTGACCGTTGCGGTGTAGGTCCGGTTTTCGATATCGACGATCAGGCGAACGCGGTAAACGACACCTGGTTGATAGTTGAGAGTTTCAGACGACTGATAGGAGCCCCCATTGCGTGCATCGAAGGCTCCCGAAGGAGCGAGTCGAATGGCGACAGCAAGGTCGGCATAACCTGAGGCTTCATTGGTGGAGAGTCCGGTGACGGCGTCCATCGACGCGGTCCCTGGCCTCATGTTGAAGGAGATGGCAAAATTTTCGGATTGGGTTTCGATGTCGCGGTTTTGCCATCCTGCGCCTCCGGACAGGCTCATGAAATCTGTCGCGGGTGCCGTTTCGAAAGCGGCTCTGAGCAGCCAACCGGCGTTGCCATTGTCGAAGCTCACCTGCCACCACTCGTCATCATCAACGAGTTCCGGCCCTGCAAGGATGCTGGCCAATTGATTCAGGGCAGTAATTCCGACGAGAGCTGCCTGGCTGGAGGGATCCAGGCGGAGGTCGGCGACCGCCACGGTTGCAATCCGGCTGCCTGAGGGAAACTCGGGCGGCCCACCGGATCCAAGGCCGTGGTAGGGTTTGACGACATCTTCCCAGAGCGATCGATTGTAGATGAAGCCGAACCTGGCTCCTGAAGTCGGGTAGTCGATCAGCCCCTGCGACTTTCCTTTGGCGTAACCGATGTAGCCTTTTTCGGCCTTGTACCAGAGGTCGGTATTTCCGACATCCATCAGGGTGACGGCTTGGTTGGCAAGAGGGGTGCCTGCGGGCCAGTAGCCACCGACGATCAGGGTCAGGTGATTGGTCATGTGAGGGCGGGAGCCATCGATGGCGTAACGTATCGAGCTGCGTGCGCCTTTGGCGTCGACTCCATTGAACTCCTTGAGCATGCCGATGGCACCGGGATTCGGCAACTCGGCGGCACCCGAGACGATCTTCCCAGCGCCGTCGATGCCATTGCCGCCGTTAATCCCAGCGATGACGGCTTTGCTGAAGGTATCTTGGGCGAGCCGGAAGTAGATTCCGAGAAACTCAGCGATGGAGTCGCCGTAGCACCGGTAGTTGTTTACCGCCTGCTCGATCATGGCGGCGCTTGGTGCTCCCGATGAGGGGTTGTTCTCTTTCCAGGTGAAGGTCTCGAGCATGTTCGGAAGGTTGGCCGCTGCCAGTTCAGCGACAAAATCCGAGTGGTCGTAGGACTCAAGGAAGGCCGAGGTTGCAGTGGGGCCGAAGTAGACGGTGCTGACAATCACCCCACCGAGCATCCCCTCGCGGTAGTTCGGGTTCCAGTTTCGGCTCAGGTTGCTGTCGCCATCGAGGGTATACTGCTGATTCCCAGCTTTGATGAAGGGATTCTCGTCACTGGTGGTGAAGGCGCATCCGATGAGGGTGGCCTTCATGATCAGGTCGATGCGCGCTTGCTCGCTGTCGCTGAGCTGGTCCCAAATTCTCGGGGTGTGACGGACAATGGCGAACATGCCGGTGACATGCCGCTCGTGCTGGGCGGGGTAGCCCCCATTGGAAGTGGGTTCCTTGCCAGGAGTCAAAGTGTGGCGGATCTGCTCGAGGAGCCGGGCATCGGCACTGGTATTTCCTGCGTGGCTGGCGACCGCGAGGGTGACCGAAGCGCCGCCGTAGAGCGCGCCATTGGTATGGGCACCACCGGAAAAGTCCCGGTCATAGCTAATGAAGTTGGTGGCGATCGCCGCATCGACGGCGGCCTGCGACGGGCTGCGCAGGCTGGCTGCGGACGCTTGAAATGAGGAGACGAGCAAGCTGGCAAAGAGCCAGTGGCAAGTTTTCTTCAACAGGTTCGGGACTGATGGGTGTCGGTGCATGCCTTTCGAAATCTCAAGGATCATACACAATCAGGATTTATCAATCGATGCTTTTAATCAGCCGGGAATGTCCTGTTCTTCAAGGTTTTGGCGTTTTCGAAGAGTTTTTGGACCCGCTTTTACCTAATTGGGCCGGATTCCAAGGACTTATTGAAGCCGCGCAGACATCCCTCCGATGGCCACCCGGATGTTCTCCCGCATCGCTCCTTCGGCCGACATGCGGTCGCGAAACTCAGCGATAGAGGACTCTGCCGTCGAGGTGAGGTGGCTGGAGCGGATGGTGTCTTTCCAGACGATGGATCCTCCCTTGGTCAGGGTGTAGGCGATCACGAATTCGGTGGTGACGCTGAAGACGGCCGCTGGTTGACGGCTGCTCACAATGGTCGCTTCCAGCTCGTAGGCCCCGCCACCGATTCCGGCAAAGAGACCGGAGTCGACGACCGAGGTTTCGAGCGCTTCTTTGAAGTCTTCCGCTTCGATCTCCAAGCCTTCCAGCGGGGCTTGGTTTCTGCTGCCGGTGATTCTAACGAGAACCGGCTGACCAGTGTTGGCGCTCGACTTGACGACGGGCACCAGTTGGCTCGTCCGGGTTTGTGGGACGCAACTGCAGAGGGCCCCGAACAGAAATAGCGTCAGGCAGGTAAACTTCATCGCGCGCTATCCAAGACGGAAGCGAGGATTCATCCCAGCTTATAACTCAAGACGTGCGCGGGGCATTGGGGTGACCTGCTTCAATCCCTCCATCGAAAGGATCGATCATCTGTCCGGGCGATTCGATTTCCTAAACCGTTTTCGTTCGACTAGTTTGCGCCTCTTATGAATGAGATGACTTTTCAGGAGACTTTAGTCAGCACGGCCAGGAGAATCAGTGGTCGCTTCGCGCTTGCTGATTCCGGCGGGTCCAAAGTCACCTTTGGCGAAGCTCTCACCAAGTGCCTCTTCCTGAGCGGCCGGCTGGAACCGCTGTGGCGTGGTCAGCAGAAGGTGGGACTGATGCTTCCCCCTTCGGTCGGGGGAGCACTCCTGAACTGGACGGCACTGCTGATGGGAAAGGTGCCGGTCAATCTGAATTACACGCTCTCCCAGGACGCGATCGTTTCCTGCCTTCAGCAGTGTGGGATCACGGATCTCGTGGTTTCGAAGAAGCTGATGGAGCGCTTGAAACTGGATCTTCCGGTCCGGATTCATGTGATCGAGAACCTCGTGGCGAATCCCCGTCTCGGCGAGAAGCTCAGAGCGGCTTGGCTGGCAAAAATGACCTCAACGGAGGCTTTGCTCAAGCGGCTGGGAGGATCCGGGGCCAGTCCGGATGATCTTGCGACGATCATCTTCAGCAGCGGCAGCACCGGGAAGCCCAAAGGGGTGATGCTCAGTCATCGCAATGTGATCTCGAACGTTCAACAGGTGAGCGAAGTCTATGCCTTCGTCGAGCAGGACTGCATGTTGGGGGTCTTGCCGTTCTTCCACTCCTTCGGTTTCATGGCGACGATTGCCGGACCGATGGTGTGTGGGTTCGGCTGCGCGTTCCATTTCAATCCGATGGAGTCGAAAGTCATCGGTCCTCTTGCCGCCGAACACGGAGTGACCATCATGATCGCGACGCCGACCTTTCTTCAATTTTACCTGCGAGGAATCGAGTCCGAGCAACTCAAGGCATTGCGCCTGGTCGTGGTGGGGGCGGAGAAGCTTCCACCGCGGGTGGCGGATGCTTTTGAAGAGAAGTTTTCCTGTCGTCCCTTCGAGGCCTACGGCTGCACCGAGTGCTCGCCCGGGGTGGCCTTGAACGGCCCTGGGCGGGTCCGCGCCGGATCGATCGGCAAGCTGTTAGGTGGGATGGAAGCGATGATCGTCGATCCCGGAAGTGGCGAGCGTGTCGCCGAAGGTGAGGCCGGCCTGCTGCGGGTCAAGGGCCCCAACGTGATGGGCGGCTATCTTGGAATGCCCGAGAAGACCGCCGAGGTTCTGAACGACGGATGGTATGATACCGGCGATGTCGTTCGCATCGATGAGGACGGCTTCATCTGGATCGAAGGACGGCTCAGCCGCTTCAGCAAGATCGGGGGAGAGATGGTGCCGCATGGCAATGTCGAGGAAGTCCTCAACGAGCTTTCCGGCCGCACGGATCAGGTTTTCGCGGTCACCGGTGTGCCTGACGAGAAAAAGGGCGAGCGACTTGTTGTCGTACACACGGCGGATGGGCCATTGCTTGAGGAAGTGATGAAGAAGCTCCCTGATGCCACGATTCCCAACCTATGGAAGCCCAAGGCCGGGCAGTTTTTGCAGGTTGAGGAGCTGCCCTATCTCGGTTCGGGGAAGCTCGACCTGAAGGAGCTGCAGCGAATTGCCACAAATGGCTGACAACCTGAATCAGGCCTTGTCCTTCTGCTTGGCTTCAGCGGCGAGCTCGGCCTCGAATTCGGCTTCGATTCGGGCTTCCTCATCGGCTGCAGCCTTTTTAATGGCGGCCTCGGCTGCGGCTTCTTCTTCGGCGCGTTTTTCGTCGAGTTTGTCGGCTTTCGCTTCCTCACGGGCCATTCTCTTCTCGAGCTTCTTCTGTTCCCGCTCGCGGCGCTTGTAGTCTTTGCTTGGTGTGGAAGCCATCGGTGGATCTCCTTGTGTGAGTTCGGCAGGCTGATCCTGCACATTTTCGGTGCGACCTCAGCCGCGCGGCGCAGCCATACGTCTCGATCTGCAAGTGAAGCAACAGAAAACCCCGGAAAATGCCTGTGAAAGGGGGGAATTCCTTGTTTTTGAGCTGACGCTTGCAGGCTGGACGGTCGGACCGACACGAAGCCGGACGAGATTCAATCGAGGGAATCGAGAAACTGTCGTGCCTGATTCCGATGAGCCTTTTTCTTGCTTGGATCCATCCGTTCCCACGAGCGCGCCATCATGCTGAGGCGGTGGTTTCCCGCGAAGAAGTCCAGATGATCAGCGATGAAGCTCCAGTAGAGCCCGTCCCAAACAGCGCACCAATCCCCTTTCGGATAGTCGGACATTTTGCGCACATAGTTTGATCCCGAGATATAGGGTTTGGTGGTGAAAGTTCCTCCGTCGGCGAATTGGGACATGCCGAACACGTTGGGAACCATCACCCAGTCAAAGGCGTCGGCAAAGAGTTCCATGAACCAGCGGTAGACCTCTTCGGGATCGATTCGACACAGCAGCATGAAGTTTCCCAGGATCATCAGCCGTTCGATGTGGTGACAGTAGCCATGCTGGAGAGCATGTCGGATGCTGTCGTCGAGTGGAGGGATCCCGGTATTTCCTTCGTAGAAGGATTTCGGAATCTTCCTACGGTGTTTCCAGTAATTTGAGTTTCGGAGCTGCGTTCCACGATGGAGGTAGATGCCGGCCATGAACTCACGCCAGCCGATGATCTGCCGGATGAACCCCTCCAGCGCGTTCATGGGGACCTGCTTTTCCTTGGCACATTCCAGCGCGCGGTCGACAATTTCCTGAGGGTTGATGAGACCCACGTTGAGGGCCGGTGTTAGAACGGAATGGAAGAGCACCCGATGGTCCTGCGATATGGCGTCTTCGTAGTCGCCGAACCGGGCGAAACGTTCATCGAAGAATTGATCCAGCCATAGTAGCGCCGCCCGCCGTGTGACCGGCCAGCCGAAGGCATCGAGCGACCCCGGGTTGTCTTGAAAGCGGTTCTGGGTCCACTCGATCGCTTCGCGCACGTAGTCGTTTTGTCGGGTAGATGGTGCCTCGGGGACGGGCTGATCTTTCGGGAGTCGTTTTCGGTTCTCCTCATCGTATGACCATTTGCCGCCTTTGGGTGAACCATCCTTTTCCATGAGGATCCCCATTCGACGTCTCTGCGCCTTGTAGAAATTGGCCATGAAGGGCTTTTTGAGCGAGAGTCCGGTATGCTTTTCGAGGAAATCCGCCGGAGTCAGGTAGTTGGGGGACGGGTGGATATTCAGGTCGATCTTCCGCTCATCGGCGAAGCGCTGCAGTCGCCGCAGGAGCATGTCGTCATGCGGATGACAAACTTCAATGCGCTTGATGGACTTGGGAATGGCGGCGCGAAGCACGGTGAGTGAACTGCTGTTGCCTCCCTGGGGAAGGTCGATGTAGTGGACTTCATGGTTCCTGCGCTGAAGATCGGCAGCGTGGGCTTTCATCGAGGCTCGGTGAAGAACGAGTCGTTGTCGATGGACCTGCAGCGGATAGTGGCGGTCGGTTCCGAAGAGAAGGGGGTCCTCGATGATGTAGACCGGGTCACCATTTGAGAGGGCCGGGGAATCACAGAAAAGTTGGTGAGGATAAACGAGGCTTGCCGTGCTCATCGTGGTTTGGCGGGAGGAATGGATTGAGGTCGTCGCACTTCGACAAAGTTGATAGGGTGACGCGATCTGCAAGGGATCATCTCGCGGCAGGATCGTGAGCTTCTCCTTGAAACGTCGTCGATCTGGGGTATCGCAACAGATGAAAAGAATCATCGCTGCCCTGTTCGCACTGTCCCTGAGCGTTTTTGCCGCGGATAAAAAGCCGCTCCTTCTCGTGCTGACCAATCATGCGGAGTTGGGAGAAACCGGCAAGCCGACGGGATTCTACCTGTCTGAAGCGGCTCATCCTCACGAGGTTTTCACCAAAGCGGGCTACAAGGTGAAGTTGGCGAGTCCGGAAGGTGGATTCGCACCGCTCGATCCAAAAAGCCTTGAGCTTGAAGATGAAGCGAATGCGGCCTTCTGGAAGAATTTTGGGAATGGCGACAAGGACAAGCCGGGCGTGGCGGAAACAATGGCGCTATCCGATGTCGGACCCGGGGAATACGGAGGGATCTTTTTCGCAGGTGGCCATGGCAGCATGTGGGATTTTCCTGCTTCAGCCGAGCTTCGCGCCGTAACGGCCTCCATTTATTCCCGGGGTGGCGTCGTGGGCGCCGTTTGTCACGGTCCGGCCGCGCTGGTGAATCTGAAGCTTCCGGACGGCAGTCTTTTGGTTTCGGGCAAAAAGGTTGCGGTCTTCACCAACGAGGAGGAGGAGAAGGTCGAGTTGACGGAGGTCGTTCCCTTCCTGCTGCAGACAGCATTCGAAGACATGGGAGCTGAGATCGTCCCGGCGGAGGCCTTCTCGGAAAATGCGGTGCGTGATGGCCGTTTGGTTACCGGTCAAAATCCGGCATCAGCCAAGAAGGCGGCTCAGCTGTTTGTCGAGGGTCTGACGGCCGAAGATTGATCAGCACTTCCGGCAGAGGACGTTAGGTGATCTTCAACTCCAATCTGAGATCGGGACAGTGCTCGACCGCGTAGGTCATGATGGTCCAGTTGGCGAGAATCACCGCGAGCATTTCAAGGGTTTCCTCGATCGAATAGAGGATGCCGAAGCCGAGCGACTCGATGCCGTGCTTTTCAGCGTGAGCGGCTTCCATCATTTCGAAGCCGATGGCACCGGTGACATAGATCATGGCCGCCAACCCGAAAAGGACCTGATAGCGCCTCCCGAGTCTCAAGTAGAACTTCAGGAAGAAAGCGGCGACTCCCACCGCCAATAGCGCGTAGGGAATCACCCAGGGCCACGCGAGCGACCCTTCAGTCTTGAGCCGGGCCATCAGGATCCAATCAAGGGCTTCATGGATTCGACAAAGCTCATCGAGCATCATGAAGCAAAGAATGGCGCCGATGCCGAACCACGCCCGCTGGTCGGCTCGTGATCCGCTGTCTTTCCGCAGCTATGATGAGATACAGGAAGCAAGCGCCGATCCGAAACCGAGGAGAAGCCCATTGAACAGAGTGGGGAAATTCGACTCGCCGTCGAAGTTGAACATCGGAACGATGCCCAGACCAAAGTCCTTTCCTTCAACGAAGAGCAGGTAGACGGCAGCGGCATTGCCGACATTCAGTAAAACGAGGGTCGGCAACCACGCGATTAGGAGGCCTTTCCGGTTCAAATTGAGATCAACCCTTCTGATCGGGGAAGAGGATCTCCTATCCATTTTTGATTCAACCAAAAACGTTGGCCAGTCTTGCCTTGCAGAGCTTTGATGACGCGTTGATGAACCTTCGGGATCGAGCCTCTGTCCGAGCCAGGGAACTAGACTTCGTTCTTTTCATGTGATCCTCCAACGGTGTGCATATGGACGTCCTGTTGTGGATAAGGAATCGAAATACCAGCTGCATCGAACTCCTTCTTCACCCGATCGGTGATGTCGGCATGAACCGTCCAATAGTCGCCTGTCTTCGTCCATGGCCGGCAAATGAAGTTCACGGATGAATCGGCCAGTTCATTGATCCGGACGACCGGCGCGGGATCCTCAAGGACAAGTTGGTGTTCCTCAACGATCTTCTTGATGATCGAGCACGCCTTGTCGGTGTCGTCGTCGTATCCGATTCCGAATACCATATCCACACGGCGGGTCGGCATGCCGGTGATGTTGGTGATGACCTGGCCCCACACATTCTTGTTGGGGACGATGACCTTCTGGTTGTCGAAAGTGAGGATGGTGGTGTTGACCAAGCTGACGCTTTCGACGCTGCCGGTAACTCCGCCCACTTCAACCGCATCACCGACATCGAAAGGACGGTAGATGAGCAGCATCATGCCGTTGGCGAAATTGCCGAGCGTGTCCTGCAGGGCGAAGGCGAGGATGAATGCGCCACCGCCAATCAATGCCAGAGCTGCGCCGACATTCACGCCGACGGTTCCCAACGCAATGATCAGTCCCACCAGAAGGATCACGCGGCCCACCATCTTGCAGATGAAGGTCTCAAGCAAATTCGACAGGTAGGCCGTTCGTTTGAAGATATTGGTCACGAGTCGTGTCGCGATTCGGGAGATGAACCAGAAAGCAATCATGATGCCGACAAACTTCAAGGTGTTGAGACCCCACTTGATGCCGCCTTCCTTGGATTGGAGCCAGTCAGTGACCAAAAACCAGGTGGTGGATACATCCGTGACATCGGCGCTGATCCCGTCCACGGCAGCCGCGTATTTCCGAAGGGCGGTCGCGTCGCCTCCTTTGACCTCGTACGCGTCGACGACGATCTTGAAACGTTCGAGCACGCCCGACTTCTCACTCTGCAGCTTGCTGATGGATTCGAGTAAGGCGGTCTTTTCTTCGGCGGAAGGATCGCTTCTCACTTGAATTTCCGCTTCAGCGACCTCGCTCGCCTTCTCCTTGAGGAGCAATTGCCAGGCTTCGGTTTCTACAGCCAGTTCAGGTTCTGTAAGGGGTTCGAGCCGGAGGGTGAGGTTTTCCGTCGGGATCGAAGGGTCGCCTGCGGTCTGCGCCTCGGGGGCATCCGCAGCGCGGAGGTTGGCGAGGGCGAGGATGAAGACGAACGTTCCGACCAGGCGGGGTGTTTTCAAAATCATATCTCCAGCATCCTGCCGATGATCGCTGGCCGGTCAAGCAAGGGTGAAGATAAATGAGGCGCACCCCACGCCAAATCGGGGGTCCATTGATCGCAAGGGGCAATCCGCCCCGCCATGACCGCCGGATAACCGCCTCAATCCTCTGTTCTTCTGACGATTCTAACCCGCCACGTCCGCGTCATTCTCTACTGTTTGCTTGGCATCTTATCCTATCATGCGAGCGGAGCGCGCGAATCTGGAATAGACGGAGCGCAGCGCAGTCAATTCCACCCTGTCCGTCGCGCTTCGTTGAGGCTTCGAGAGGCAAGCCACCGGGCATGATCCTTGGGTATGTTGCCGCCCGGAGAGATCGACGATCCTTAGCTTACGACTTCTTTCTGAAGCTGCCTCGCGACGTAGAGTCGCTCGGGCTTGGGTGCGAGTTCGATTCCACGCATCGGTCGGGCTCCGTGGCGGCGGGTGGCTGAAAAATGATCTCGGCAGGCGGCAAAGGCCTGTTCGACAAAGTCGCGGCTGCCGATGACGAGGCCGTCGGTGAAATAGCGCACGCGGCATCGAAGGTAGGTCGCCCGGTCGAGGCGGCCGCCCTTTTTGAGAACTCTCAGCGCGGTTTCTCGGGGGACTCGGTCTCTCGTCGCGGCTGTTCCGGGCCGGCTTTTCTCGCGGGCGAGTTGCTCGGCTTGCGCGGCTTCCGTTTCCGGCAGGCCGAAAAGCCAGCAGCGCCAGCGTTGGAGGCTTTCTTTGTGGGTTTTCGGACGCTGGTTGTCAGGAAGTCGCCCACCGTGCGGTGCCAGCGAGTTGAGGAATGAGACGGCCTGGCGGGCAAGTCGTCCGCCGGCGAGGGCTTCGGCGTAGCCGCACCAGCGGTAATCGGCGGGATCGTCACAGAGGCTGGCGC
>NZ_JBATWY010000161.1:0-42047 GCF_049672945.1 Haloferula sp.
GTAGTCGGGGCTGTAGAAGTTGAACACCGACGGGGAGTTGCCGGGTTCCTGGCCGAGGCTACCCCCAACGGCCGTGAAGAGCGTGAGGCCCTCGGGGTCCGTCGAGTCGAATGACAGCAAGCGGGCGAGGTTCGTGAGCCTGATATAGGGCTCACGAAGCTTTCCGCCCTCGGGATTCGAAAAATCGGAGAAGGATCGGGCCTCGGGATGAGTCAGGATCGCGGTGATTGCAGCGCCGAGGTCGCCTCTTTCACTTGAGCCGTTGTCCGCGAAAACCCCGGCGATGTCTTGGATGTAAGTCGGCGACGGGTTCGATTTCACGAGCCGCTGAATGAGCTGGCGGCAGATGAAGGGACCGGTGTTGGGATGGTTAAAGAGGGCGTCGAGTGCGATGTCGAGTGAGGCCTCCGCACCAATATTTTTGGGAATTGATACCGGATGTCCCGGACGGAAGCCTTGGTTGAAGAGGGTCTTCGCTGCGTGATCGTAGTAATGAATGCGTGTTCCGCTCTTGAGGTAGCCCCGGTAGGTTCCATTGGTCTGCTTCGTGCCGTCGAAGAAAACCATCGGGTTCTGTTCGGGTTGAATCACGAAGCCTGGCGCGTAGTTCTCGAAGAAATAGTAGTTGTCTCCGGGGGCCGAGGAACCGTCCTCTACAGTGTATCGGTTAAGATTCGCGCTATGCCAGGCAGGAACAAGAGGGCCGCCCCAGGTCATCCCGGTGAAGACCCTGGACAGCTCGGTGATGTCGTCGTTGTCGTAGGTGGGTATGGGATCGTCATTTTCGTCGAGAATGCGGCTTCCGTCGGGATTGAGTTCCCAGAGGCCGATGGTGAAGAGTTGCATGAGTTCGCGGGCGTAGTTCTCATCAGGGGCGCTGCCGGTGGCCGGATCCGCCTTGCGGCTGCGCATGTAGGTCAGGTATTGGGCCATCATCGGATTGTAGCTCACCTCGTCGATGATGTCGCGGAAGTTCCCGAAAGCGTTTCTGACGAAGATGTCGTGGAAGATCGCGCGGCCTTCGTGGTAGGGCTGCAGGGAGCCGTCGTTGAAGGAGATAACGAAGATCTGTGCGAGTGCCCAGGCGACCCGCTGACGGAGTTGGTCATCACCATGGACCGCCGCATCGAAAAAGGCGGTGTGGGTGGTGCGCTTGCAGATGTAGAAATAGGTCGTCTCGCGCGCTGCAATGTTCGACTGCGGCAGAAGGTTGCCGTTCGAGTCGTAGGTGTAGGGTCTGAGTAGCTCGTCGGTGTAGGTCTTGTGAAGAGTGGGCGGCAATGCGATCTGCTCGTCAATCCACGTGGGGATTCCGATCTGTTTGACGTGATCGATCTCGCCGCGGGTTGCGCCGAAAGTGGCTTGGGAAAGGAATCGTGAAGCCATGTTGCCGTCGAGGTTCTCCAGGAAGCTGCCGTCGTCATTTAGGATGTAGACTCCGACTCTGTCGGGAGCCTCGTAGGTCAGGCCGCCGCCATAGGCCTCGATGTTCAGAAGAATATCGCTTCCGCCTGTACCGCTTTTTGCAGTGATCTCAAAATAGACATCCCGCACATTTTGCGGAAAGGTGATTCGGTAGTTGCTCCCGCCGTAATTGACGGCCGACATTCCCGAGGTTTTCCACGTCAGGTCGAAGTCCGGTGACCCATAGGCTGGCTCGGAGAAGCCGAGGAAGACATTTTTCTGGCCAAGGTCATCGCCTTCCCGCGAGATCCTTACCGTGGCGGG
Organism: Haloferula sp.; assembly: GCF_049672945.1. Lineage (NCBI taxonomy): Bacteria > Pseudomonadati > Verrucomicrobiota > Verrucomicrobiia > Verrucomicrobiales > Verrucomicrobiaceae > Haloferula > Haloferula sp. The sequence continues at coordinate 1,729 of NZ_JBATWY010000161.1, forward strand.
AACAGGCCATGCTTTGTTAGTCACCCTGCTGAGCGTCGCGATCTTGTAAACGGTCGACGGATTGCCTGCACTGCCCTCTGGGATCACGGATTCACCGGTCGAGAGGACCCTCAGGATGCCGCTCTGTGTATCGACAATGGTGCGGGCCTCTTCCCAGTCGGAGAGGTTGTTGTCGTCTTGGTCGAAATCGCTGACCCTGACCCGGTAGAACCCACGTGAAGCATCGACATGATCGGTGTAAGTGAAGGGATCGTCGGTAACGATGCTCGCGATTGGCTGCCAATCGGGATTGGCGAGGTCTTCGGTATGAAATACATCGTACTTCTTTGCGTTGGGAAGCGGACAGCTGATCGTGAATGACCCGCCGTTCAAAGGATCAATTTGTAAACGCAATACAGATGCTGCATCGAAGGGGTTGGTGCCCGCAACGGATTCATCCCGGTTTGAACTCCCGTCGCCGTCGGAGTCAGCGAGTGGATCGATGTTGCGTGCGGAGAATACGGCCTCCCACACATCGCTCATGCCATTGTCGTTGGCATCGACGATGGCAAGCGTCGTGGTGGAGGAGCTGAGGAAGGCGACACTGAGCAGAATCGCGCCGAAATGGATACTCGAAGGCATTTTCTTCACCTGGGATACTCAGGTAATGGTTTCATTGAGGGGGCTCAGTTATTTGATAACAGGGCCAAGACATCTTCAGGGTCGGGATCCCTGCGAAGCTGGATGAAAAGATCGAAAAAGGCCCCACAAGGGAGAGGTTGATCCACTTTCCGTTGTGAGGCCGGGGGTCTCAGGATTTCTTCTGTTCAAGAGGACGAGAAAGCCTTCAGTGACGGCGTCGAATAAAGCCGAAACCCAGTGCGGCTAGCGCGAAACTGACAACTGATGGCTCGGGAATCGCCGTAACGGTTAGAAAAACATCCTCCGATCCGCCCTGATCCTGCGTCAGGACTGCAGTATACTCGCCCGGGTCAAAACCAGTGATCGTTACGTTCGAGGAAATCGACTGTAGATCTGTTGATGAAAACAGGACGAACACATCGCTGCCACCCGCATAGTCAGTACCGTCGATGTTCAAACCCGCATTGGAAAGTCGGAGGAAGTCATTGCCTTGAATCGTACTGATTCCAGTGCTGTCGAAATCGAAGTTGATGGTCGCAGCCCGGCTTGCTGTGTCCAAGCTCAAGCGGTCCATGGTGATCATCGCGTTGGATCCGGTGACGTTGACTGTCGTGAGCGACGACATGAGCACCTGGCCACCGCCTGCATTGAAGGTGCCTCCATTGATATTGATGCTCAATGTTCCTCCCGCGCCAGTGCCAGAAGTTGCCCCTGCGAGACCTCCTCCGAACTGGAGTGTGTGGGAAGCAGAGCTTCCGGTGGCGGTAAAGCTTCCCGAATTCAAAGTGATGTTTCCCGAGCGGCCGACAATGATCTCCCGCGATCCCGTCGCATCATTAAGGAAGCTGCCCCCGTTGATGTTGATGAATCCACCGCCAGACCCGCCTCTGAATCCAACCAAAGTCCGATCGGAAACCGTAAAGCTTCCGCCAGTCAGGATGTTCAAAGTACCGCTCGCATTTCTTTCAGACAAGTCGAGTCTGTTGGTGGCCAGGGTGCCGCCCGAGTTGACGTTAACGGTCGATCCGTTATTATTGATGTTCTCAATATTGATCAAATCGACTTTGGGAACCGAAGCGTTTACATTGACGGTTTTACCGTCGTTGATGAAGGCGCTGTCGTTACCGACGAGATCCGGGTTGTCGGGCTGAGTGGTTCCGCCAACTGCCCAGTTCCCTGCCGCCCATTCCATGGACTGATTCGAGGCGATGTCTGGAGCGAAGAGGGCCCCGTAGGCAGGAAGGCAAACGCCTACGGCTGATGAGAGACAAAGAAACTGTTTCGTGTAGTGAGAAGAAGTCATGGCATTGGCAGGTTTTTTCGGATTTTCATTGTTGTGCGATCTAGATCTTCGGAAAAAGTCGGAGGCGAGCGTTCCCAGATTCTTGAACAGTACTAACACTCTAGCCCGGCCAGTGGGTTTGGATATCCTCATTTCGTAGGGTACTTTGCGATTTCTTGGGTGCCCGGGCTGCCGTCAGAAAATGCCGAATTTCGGGTGAAAGAAGGGAAGCCTTGAAGGTGGTATTAGAGCATAAGAGTTGCGCTAATCGGGTGCCGATGAGACCTGCTGAGATCGACCTTTTTGAGTCGGTGGTTGGTATTGGAGGAGTCGAAAGAATTCCTTATTGGCGACGAATTATTCCCAAATATCATGAATTACTTTCGAACTTTTTTACTCGTGGCACTCGGTTCACTTGGCTTGGCTTCTGCCGATGAAGCAGTCAAGGAAGCGGTTAGGTCAGAAGGCACGCTGACAGGTCGTGATGCCTTGATTGCGTTGAGCGACCGCGACGCGGATGAGCGGGCGATGATTGAAGGTCTAGCCAAGCTCACCACACCGCCTGCGATGGAGGATGCCCCGGGTTTTGAGTCGAACGATCGTGTCCGCGCCATTTATTTTGACGGGCTTCCCTACCAAGGGAAAGCGACGAAGGTTTTCGCGTGGCTGGGAATGCCGGCAAAGACGAAAGGCCCCGTACCTGGAGTCGTCCTTGTTCATGGGGGCGGGGGAACTGCGTTTCGCGAATGGGTGGAGCTTTGGAACAAGAAGGGTTTCGCGGCAATTTCAATAGCAGTCGAGGGACAGACCTCAAACAAGGCGCCCGGTAGTGGTCAGTGGGATCGTCATTCTTTCGGGGGACCGGCTCGCGTCGGTATTTATGGCGATTCCCAAGTCAGCCTAACCGACCAGTGGATGTATCATGCCGTCGCCGATACAATCCTTGCCAATTCGCTTTTGAGCTCCCTGCCGGATGTTGATGCCGATCATGTGGGTCTCATGGGGATTTCCTGGGGAGGCGTCATCACCAGCACGGTGGTCGGTCTTGATTCGCGTTTTGACTTCGCGATTCCGACCTATGGATGCGGAAATCTCTCTGAGGCCGGAAACCAATATGGGCGGGCGCTGGGAAACAATAGGATCTACAAGGAGCTTTGGGATCCGATTCTCCGCTTGGATCGTGCGAAGATGCCGATCCTCTGGCTTTCATGGCCAGGTGATCAGCACTTCCCGCTCGACAAACTCGCAAGCTGTCACCAGGAGGCTGCGGGTCCGCAGATGGTTTCACTGGTCCCGGGAATGCGCCACGGCCACGGGCCGGGTTGGATACGACCGGAAAGCTATGCCTTTGCTCGTTCCGTCGTTGATGATGGGAAGCCATGGTGCGTCGCTGATCATGCAGGATCAGCCAACGGCATTGCCAGCGTCGACTTCGTCACGGAAAGGATGCTTGAGCGGGCGGTTCTCTTTGCAACCAGCGATAGCGGCCTGACAGGATCTCGAAAATGGACCCAGTCCCCGGCCCGGCTTGTAAGGAACGACGGCGCATGGCATGCCGAAGCGTCGCTTCCGGAGGGCACGACCTCCTGGTTTATCAATACCCAAAGCGGTGACCTCGTCGTTAGCTCCGGCTATCAGGAAATCACTCCATAATCCCTTTTCCCATGAACATGACTTTGCCCCGTATCCTCGTTGTTCTAACATCTGTCCTGGCGCAACTCTCCGCCGAGACTCCGCTGCCCCGTTTCTCATGGGATAAGGTTCCCGTGTATGAGATGTTCGGTGACGGGTCGCGGTTGCTCAAGGATGAGGAATTGAAGCACATCGCCGGAACCACGGATTTCCTGTGCATCGAGAAGAATCATGCCATCAGTGTGCTTAAATCGGCTGATCATGGAGCCGCTCGAGAGATTGCTCGGTTCAAGAAGCTCGACCCGGGAACCACCTGCCTGTTTTATTTCAATTCGGCCTATGCCTATCCTTTCGCAAGCCGATCACAGATGTTCCGGATCGGCCGGATCCCGGCCGAATACAAGGATTTCCTGATCACGGACCCGGATACCGGGAAATTCAGCCAACGCGGCAACGTGCCGTTTTTCGACGTCCTCAATCCCGATTTTCGCAAGTGGTGGGCCGCGGAGGTCGGCCGATACGTCGAGGATACCGGTGCCGATGGTCTATTTGTCGATCAGATGCATGGATTCGTATTCCTTCGGCCGCAGAAGAGAAGGGAGGTGGAGGAAGCACAGGCCGAAATGATGAGCATGGCAAAGAAGGCGATCGGTTCCGACAAGATCCTGTTGCTCAACAATGGGGCACACATTCCGGAGCTCTTCGAAATTGGTGACTCGTTCATGTTCGAGCACTACAAACCGGAGACCCTCACCAAGGAGGCGATTCTCAAGGACTGGAAGCTGATGGAGCAGATCGCTGGTGCAGGCAAGAGTTCGGTCTGGAGGATCGGCCTCGAGATTGAGGGCAAATTGGAGGCGGCCAAACTTACCGATGCTGACTACCAGGAGCGTGCGCGAAAAGAGCTCTCCTATCACCTCGCCGTCTTCCTCGCCGGAGCGTGCGAGTATTCCTATTTTCAATATGGTTGGGGTTGGCTTCTGCGGACTGGGCCACTGATGAGCTATCCGGAGTTCGAGCGACCTCTCGGAAAGCCGATAGGGCCTCGTACTCGGCCAGATGCAAAGGGTTGGGTCTTTCTCCGGGAATTCGAACAGGCAAGTGTGCGGGTCGATCTCGAGAAGCGGGAAGGGGCGGTCACCTGGCGGAAAGGGCGACAATAAAGGGAACGGTCCGCAAGCGAAGGTTATGTAGTCATGTGGTTTCACAGAGCGGATAGACATGGTCCTTTCTGGGATTCGGAAGGATATGCTTAATGGGAATCCCTCCTTTCCTGATTTGGGAGCGGCGAGAATGGTGTGCGGATTGCCGGGCATTCCACCTGTTAATGAGACAACTTTGCCTCCGGCACGGTTAGGGTCTCTGTTTGAACCAGAGCATTTGGCCCGAATGGCGCTGTTTCAGGCCAAAGATTGGGATTTTCCGCGATGGGGAATTATTCGGTATTCCGACCTCGGTACGGTTAGGTAACTCAAGTTTTTCGGTCGCTTTTTCTGTGCTCTCGGCTCCTAACGGAAGGGCCGGAAGTTGATCGCTTTTTCGGTAGTCATCTCAATGGTCGATTCCCATTGCTCACGGATCCTCCGGGATTGATTCTGACGTCGAAGGTAGCGGGCAGTGTTGGCGACGATAGTGTCCAGTGCCCCCTAGGAGCTAGTCCGCAAAAATCACCGAAAGAAGTGCGCCATGGCTGATGGTTTTGTTAAGTTTTTGCAGCTTAAAGCAATAAACAGATCAAGCCACCGCCATGACGCAAACAGACTGCCAGCAAGCTAGCTTCGAATTTCAAGCCTTGGGGTCGCGACGAGTTGAGGTTGACTTCAATGGAGGGCATCTTTCAAGTAATGGTGGAGGGGCTTTATTCCTGCGCGAGGTCGAATCACGTTGTGGCATCATAGGTCGCCTTTCCCGCTGTTTCGAGGACGGCTGCAATCAGAGACTCATCGAGCACAGCGTCCCCGAACTCCTTGCTCAGCGCATCGAAGGCCCGGCGGTGGGATACGAAGATCTCAACGATCACGATTCGCTCCGACTCGATCCAGCCCACAGGATGGCTGCGGGAAAAGCTGATCCGCTCGGCTCGTAGCGTCGCGACTTCAATGATCGTGGCAAGGCCCTCGCCGCGAGCGCCACGCTCAACCGGTTCAAGCTCGTCGCGCAAGCCCCCTACGACCGCTATCGCAAAATTGTCGCCGAATCCGCAGCCATCGAAACCCTTCTCATCGAGGAAGGAGTCAAAGCAATCCCACGCAAAGTCGCGCGCAATCATCATTGATTTCGATGCCACCGACGACCCGCTCCATGTCTCCCAGGAAGGAGCCTGTTTCAACGGCTACTATCGCCACTACTGGTACGTTCCTCCCTACGCCTTCTGTGGAAATGTCCCGCTCTGGGCTGAGCTTCGCGACTGCAAGCGCGACGCCTCCCAAGGAACCGTCGAATCCCTGCAAAGGATCGTGCCGCTCATCCGCAAACGCCTCGGAGAAAAGGTGCGCCTCATCCTGCGTGGCGACGGAGGATTCTGCCGGGACGCCATCATGGCCTGGTGCGAGAGCCAGCCGGAAGTCTACTACTACCTCGGACTCTCCACCAATGCCCGACTCAAGAAAATCATCTCCCCGAAGCTCGGCAAGCTCCGCCACGACACCGGGCAGGACAAGCTTCCGCTACCGACCCGCGGTTTCACCCATTTTTACTACCAGAAAGGCAGTAGTTGGTCGCGCCCCCGTCATGTCGTTGCCAAGATTGAAGTCCTCGTGAAAGGAGGGAATCCCCGTTACATCATCACCAACCTCCCCGTCGAAGGGTTTCAGGACGAAGGCCCGGCACGGCCCGGCCGATTCCAGGCCCGAGCCCCGTACGAAGACCTCTACTGCCAGCGCGGGGAAATGGAGAACCGAATCAAGGAGCAACAGATGGACCTCTTCGCCGACCGCACCAGCACCCGTTGGGTGGCGAGCAACCAACTGCGGCTCTGGCTGAGCGCCATCGCCCATCTGCTGATGAACCGTCTCCGTGCCTGTGTGCTCAAGGGTACTGCACTTGAACGAGCCACCATCGGACAAATTCGCTTCAAGCTCTTCAATATAGCCGTGCGCATAAAGGTCAGCGTGCGCCGCGGACACATTGAGTGCTGCAGCGCCTACCCTCTGAAGGAACTCTTCGCCACCGCCCACGGACGGCTCGGCAAGCTCTGCGCGGAAGAAACCTGAGTCTACGGGATGACCCACCCGGGCACCGCAACTTGCCGATGCGAGCAAGTTGCGTAGCGGAGCTATCGGCGCGAGACCGGACCGAGAGCGAAAATTGGCATTGAGCTAATCTTGCGGACCAGTATAACTTTACCGACCCCGAGAGTCGGATCATGAAAGACGGTGGAAGTTTCGAGCAGTGCTTCAACGTCCAGGCAGCCGTGGAAGTCGAGACCATGCTGGTAGTGGGTCAGTACGTTTGCCAAGCGTCCAACGACAACAATGTCCCTGAGAAAACCAGCAGCAAGAATCACATCGAAGAGAAGTGCGAATCCGCTGATTGAACGGTGCACCAACTATTCGCGTAGTGCCCGAAGCTTTGCGTTAAAGTCTCCGCTTGGCAGTGGCAAGAACGCTCACCGTTAAGCTGGTCAGGAATGGCTTCTTCTTTTCACGATTCTAATCGTACTCCAGTCAGCTTCTCGTCATACTTTTCTTACGAAATCGAGCTAATCTAAGAAGCATTACACACTACTCCCTCTTCCCCGATCGTTGCGAGAATCTTAACCAGTCTGAGGAGGTCGACTGATCGTAGAATGTGAGCTGTGGTCCTGTCCAATCCGCGGTCAAAAATGTCCGCACCTCCTAAGAAATGAGGATAGCCACCATTTCGGGGATCAGATCATAGTCATCAATCGTAGCAGCTAGTTTATGTAGAATTCTTGCGACCTCACGCTGAATTCCCAACTGCACCGATATCAAACGTTATTAGAAACCCATAAACATGAAATTCCCAAAAACCTTCTTTTTGATGCCCGCTGTGGCAAGCTTGGCGGTCCCATTAACGATTCAGGGCGCCTCTGTCGTCCGCAATGTTGCGACCGGCAACTGGGCCACCACCACCGAGTGGACCGACCTCGATGATTCGAGCAATCGCCTGCCTACCATTGATGACACCGCTATCATCAACCAAGGCCGGGTCGTGAGTGTTGACTCGATTATCGCGACGATCGTTGGCCCTGTATTGATCAATAATACTAACGACACCGAATTCTCAGCGACAATCAATGTCAATGCGGGCGGTGAGCTGACCACTGGACTGATCACGCTAGGTGCCGGAAATGACGAAGGATTTCTCAACATCCTTGGCGGCGACCTCAATGCAGAAGGTGTGACTATCACGGCAAACAACGCTTTGAACGAGGTCACGGTAAGCAGTGGCTCGCTGGACAGCACCGTCTCATCGCTCACCGTTGCGGGCGGCAGTTTCACTATCGATGGAGGCGCTGTCACCACCGCCCCTGAGGTGGACGGCCCGCCAGCCATCTCCCTCACAGGAGGAACTTTTGATTTGTTGTCCGGATCAGTCACGGTGACAGATCCAGAACCAAGTGGAGCCCTATTCCCTGTAGTCGCAATGGGCCCTGACGGGGTGCTGAGTGTTAGCGGCGGTAATTTCGTAATTGGACCCTATTCATCGGCCGGACAAGTCTACGGTCTAAGTGGGGAAATCAACATCAGCGGAGGAACTTTCGGCGTCGTCGGAAACCAAGGGCAAATGAGAAACTACGACGGGCCGAATGATGATGCTCCCTTGGAATTGTCCATCATCGGAGATGAAGCTACGATCAACATCCCCAGATTCAACACGAACAACAGACCGCCAGCCACGATCAATTTCGTCTTCGATGAAACCGGTGTGAGCCCTATCAACGCGCCAGGATTCATTCACCTCGCAAACGCCACTGTGAATATTGACGGAACGGCCTACACCGGCGGAAGCCCGGCCACATTCCAGCTCGTTACGACCGCCAATGTCGCGTCCACTTCGCCAACTGTGAACATCACTGGATTCGGAGAAGAAGGGGTCGATTACGAATTCTCGCAGAGCACCAGCGAAAACAACTTCACTCTGACGCTGATAGATTCCTCGATCACCACTCTGGTGTGGGAAGGTGATAGTGAAACTGACGACGACATTTGGTCGAACGCCACCAACTGGGTCGACGGTGTTGCCCCTACAGGAAACGGCAACGAAAGCTTGGTTTTCCAGGATTTCTTCAGTCTCGATATCACCAATGATCTGCCGGAAGGGCTTTCCTACAAAGGATTCGCGTTTGAGAACAACATTCCTGGCGATGACTTCATCATTAGCGGGAGTTCGGTTAAGATCAGTGAAGGAATCTCCGGAGTTGAGATCGGGGACGGCGAGACCATCGAAGATCTCATCAATTTGGACATCCAACTGGTGAATGCCGACGCCGAGATGTCCATTGGCGCGCGCCGCACGATAAGCATCTCAGGGGTCGTCAGTGAGGATGCTTCTTCACGTGGCCTGAACAAGTCAGGTGTCGGCACTCTGGCTCTTGGCGGTGCAAACACCTTCACAGGACCGGTGACGGTGAATCAGGGAGTGGTTAAAGTTTCCAACGACAACGGCCTAGGAAGCCTCACCAGCAACACCATCGTTTCTTCGGGTGCAGCCGTACGGTTGAGCGGCGGAGTCACCGTCGCCGAGAACCTCGACCTTTCAGGCACAGGCAATGGAGATGGGATGGGTCAGGCTGGTGCCCTGCGCAGTGATGGAGTCAATACCCTTACCGGCGACGTCTCGATGTCGGGTTCGCGGATCCAGACAACCGACGAGACGGGCAGGCTGACCCTCACGGGAACGGTTTCGGGTACGGGAGGCACCACCATCGCTGGTGACATCGCTGTCAATGGTCTCCTCGACCTCTCGGCTGCGGGAGTCAATTTTGCCGGATCGGGTGTCAACTTTGCTGATCCGGGCTTCGACTTTGGCAATGTCATCGACCTGAACGTGCCGACCACAATCAACAGTACGACGATATTCTTCGATGGCTACGTTCGTCTTGGGGTCAACGACGCCTTCGCCACGAATGCAGACATGAGATTCGGATGGACCCAAGAGGGTTTCTCGACAGCCGCATTCGATCTCAATGGTTTCAATCAGACCCTCGGAAGACTGCGAACAAATGGAAACAGCCTTGGCATAAATGGTGATGTCAACGTCACGGGTGGAGGAACCCTGACGGTCAACTTGGATTCCGGCACGGATGAGTATCAAGGCCGTATCACCGACGGTGCGACTCCGACCGTGTTGATCAAGGACGGAGCGGGCATTCTGGTCATCAATAATCTAAGCGGCACGCCAAGCAACTACACGGGACCTACCACGGTGCTCGGTGGAACGCTTAGCTTGGCGCAGGCCGAGCTTGCGGATACCTCGACCGTATCCATCGCCGAAGGCGCAGTGCTGGAACTGACACACTCCGATACCGATGTCGTTGCAGCCCTTAGCTTTGGTGGCATCGCCAAGGCAGCAGGAGTTGTTTACAATGAAGCAAATTCCGAGGGATTCATCACTGGAACGGGCTCGATTGAAGTCGTCGCGACTTCGGCTTCCTCTTACGCGACGTGGGCGTCCGGATTCGCAGGACTGACGGATACCAATTCATCCGTTGACTTTGAAAAGGACGGACTCGAGACCGGTGTGGAATATGTCGTCGGAGGCGATCCTACGATGAGCGAGAACCCTTCCCTCGCCCCAACAAGCACTCAGACCGAGTCCGGACTGGAGTTCGTCTTCCGCCGAACGGATCTAGCCAATGATGACCCGGCAACCACGATCGTTGTTCAATATGGAAGCACCCTTAGTGGCTGGACGACCGCCGTTGATGGAGAGGCGGGCGTTACAATTACCGTAGACGAAGATGGATTCGGTGAAGGTGTGGATCGTGTCACGGTAAGTCTACCCACTTCACTGGAGGCCGAGGGTAAGCTCTTCGCCCGACTCTTTGTGACGATCAACTAATTTACTCATTCCGGGTTCTCCTCTCACTCTTCCCACCTTGCTCGCTAGTTCAGCGACGGGTCGGATCTCTCTGCCGCTCCTGCTCCGCAGGATTCGGCGGATCTGTTTCTGACGGAAAAATTTTCGGGAGCAACAAGCATCTCCAACTATGAACTCTCCCGCATGAAGTCCAAATATAATACTGATCGGAAATCAGATCAGCATGTTCCGCCCGTCAGCCTCTGGATATTCTGAGAAAAACAGCAAACCTGCTCCTCCTCGATACAATTCTTGCACCGCATTTTGTACTCAACGCAGTTTAATATACATGCATCGGTATCGAGGTCCGAAGGCACATTATGAATATACAAAGTTTTTGTAGACCCAAAACACTTGGTGCTTCCTTCCCGATACGTTGACACCATTAATTCTTTGCAAAACTAAGTTTAAAGAGTTATCGCTTTACCCATGAAAATTGAGCGCCGAAATAGCAATACTTGGAATAAACGTTGGAGACGTGGCTTTACGCTCGTTGAGCTGATGGTTGTTATCGTCATCATCATTGTCCTCGCCGCATTGGCATTCGTCGGCTATGGTCGAGTCAAGCTCGCAGGTCACAAGGCCGCTTCGATCAATAATATTCGAAATCTTTCCACTGCTGCCCTCGCAGTAGCCTCTGACAACCACGGCCGCTTCGTGGACATCCACGCAAACCGCGGCTATCCCTATCTCATCTCACGAAAATTCCGTGATGACTATGGCATTTCAAAAGGCAATGCCTATTCTGCTGCGAACGATTGTTGGAAGCCCGATGGTCTTGACCATTGCCAAGACCGAGACATGTGGGACTGGCAAGACCACGTCTCAGTCTTCGGCTACACATGCCTAATCAACGATCGGTCAGAAAACAACGCAAACTACTCCTGGATCAATGGTAGTTTCGAGGAGCCTGACAATTGGGACCGAATCGAAAAACGGGTGACTTACCAAGTTGGAAACAAGACTGCTGTTCGCTGGGTGCCCGAGCGCCTTGGACAGGAGGCGGCTTATCCTGTGCTCTTCGCCGACCTCTGCCGGATTCTCAACGGCAAGGTGGTCGGAAATTTCATTCGAGACAACCAGCCACTGGGTGTGCACGTTGGCTACATCGATGGTCATGTTGAGTGGGTTGACGGAAAATCCGTCAAACAACGCTACAACGGCCCTGCCAAAGTCTTCTGGTAGAGAAGCTGAGCGGGGCGCTCGGACAACTTGTTACATATTGGTTTCCTCCTCGCCGCGCAAGGCGCGTTCTCCATGGAACACGCTGAATGGCTCTTTTTCCCGGGAACGGTCCTGTGCGTCCTGCGATTAGTTGGGCGTAGAAACGGTTCTCATACAAGGCTGAATGCCTTCGGTGCGGAGAAGATGGCTCAAGAGAATGCGGCCCAAACGCTCAAGCCACTGCGCCTTGGAGATTGGTCATGAAAACCAATTTCTCATACAAATAGATCATTCATCGCTCTTTTGTTACAGTGGCCGTTTTCTGTCTTACGATAATGGGCGTCGCCGCAACAAATAGTAAGGCTGAAACCGCGGGCAAACTTCCAAAGTTTTCTTAGGACACTGTTCCCGTGTTCAACCATTTGGGAAGCAGTGCTAAGACGCTGACTAACGTAAGCGCCAAACCGACCCCGTCTTTCAGTCCTGAGCATATCCACGATAGGTTCGATACCTATGGCAGATACGAATGAGATCTTATTGACGGAATGCTCGGAACTGATCCGCACCTGCCGCTATGGACGGCACGGCTACAGCGAGGACTGCAAGCGCCAGTTGCACAAATAGAACCCTAAAGACCTTAAAATCCGTTGCTGGGTAACCAGCGTGGGGGTTCGAGTCCCCCCGGTGGCACTTCTGTTCAGCTTTTTTATGTTGGGGAGGATGATAAGCTTCAGATTCGGTGTGCCAATGGTATGCCACTGTTGAGAAGATTGGTAACCTTCCAAGATCGGGATGTCGTGGGAAAGATCAACTGCGGCATGTGGGGCGGATGATGACAAGAAGAGCACGGTTTGTCTGGGGGGAAATGGCTTTGCAGTTGAGGAACTGGGCCCCGTCAATTCTCCTGATTTTCCAGTTTGACCCGCCAGTCGGTGAAGTCGCGAAGCAATCGGGGCAGGTCGTAGTAGTCGCCACGTGTTGCCTTGTGGTGACGTCCGCGCCACTGGATGTCGATGGCTTCGCTGGTCTGCTCAATGAGGGCTTTGATCTTTTCCAGATGTTGGTCGATCAGTTGGTTGGTGGAGTCGATATCCCCGGCGTTGCCACTTTCGATTCGCTTGATGTAGAGCCAGGCCAGAGTGGCCTCTTCCATCAGGATCAGGTGGAAGCGGGTTTCCTCAAGCAGCCATTGGTGCAGGAGGTAGGTGTTCTCATCGAGTTTCGGCTTGAGGGCTTCCAGGCGACGAATGCTCTGGTTGATGCTTTCAAGCTGGGTCTTGTAGGCGGCGGTTTCGAGATCGACGATGCGGGGGGCACCGGTATCGATGGCTTCGAAGTGGGAGTTGTCATAGTCGGGAAACAACGGCTTTGCCCAATTGCGTGGACTGTAGCTCCAGCCGTAGGGTTCTGAAATGATCGGGTCACCTTTCCATGCGCCGAGGTAATCCCGCGCGCTGTTGCCGAAGATGTCATCGAGGATATGGATGGACTCGGCGAAGACTTCGCCGGTGGGTCGTAGGATCGCTTCCATTTCCGCTGCGATCTCCTTGCCATAGTAGCTTTCGGTAAACGCCTTCCAGGCTTCATCCGCATTCTTGAAGGCACCGGTGGCTCGCCCTAACAAGTAGTAGGTATTGATGAAATTGGGATGCGCGAAGACGTGGTGGTCGTAGCGCTCGACACGGATCGAGATCCCTTTCATCCCGTGCTGTTCGGCATCGTTGTAGAGCGGTTCGAAATACTCGGTGGCGCAAACCGCCATGTGGTCACGACGGAAGTATTCGCCGCCGGCATCGAATTCGACGAACTCGATGTGTCCCGGACTTTTTCCGATCAAGGGGTGGGCCTTGGCACGCAATGACCAGTCGATCGGCACACACTTGGTCTGAATGATGATGTCGTCCGGCAGTCGCTTGGCTCGTTCCGGCCATTGATTGAGTTCATTGGGTGAGTGTGAGAAGTTTCGTAGAATCAGCTTCTTGCCACGGCTCACGCATTTTTCGTGGACCAGATTCACCATCCGAAAATAGGCTTCGCCTTCGAGGTCGATCTTGGTTTCGGCGGTGATGAAGACGAGGTAGTCCACTTCCGGGAAAAGGACGTCCAGAATGCGATCGTAGCGATCGGATACTTTCTCCCACACCAGCGGGTTGTCAGTGCTCAGGTCCCCCCAACTCTCGTCGACGTCGACCCATTCCCGGGTCCAGAGGCTGATCGTCATGCCTTGCTGCTCAATCTTCTCGAGTGCGCCGGTTTCGACCAGATGGTCACGCGCGGCGAGGATCTGCCTTTCCTGGTTGCTGTATTCGGTGTGCAGGCAGACGTCGTTGAATCCGAGCGCGGCGCCTTCGTCGATCATCCATGCTTCCAATCCCGTCGGACGAGGAAAGGCCATGGAGCGGTATGAGACAGGTGTCGCCTGAACGCTGCCGACAAATAGTCCGAGAGCGATCGAAAGGGCCGGGAAAAGTTTCATTGGGGTTTTCTCAAGGCAAAGTTTGCCAAGCCGGTCATGTGCTCTTCTAGGTGCTGATTTTCAGCTTGATGATCGGAGCACGAGACCATGAGATCTTTGCAAACGCGGTCCGAACCTCCGAAGAAAAAGAGAAGTTAGGAGTTATTCTGCAGAAGGAATTTCGCGCACGACCCGAAATCCGACATGGAGGCCGCGGTATTCGCTTGGGCTACCCTTGCGGAAGGCGCTGCGGGACTGGGTCGGCCCGGTGGCGTAGGTTCCTCCGCGGCGGACCCGCTTGTTTCCTTCATCCGGACCGACGGGATCAGTGCGTGGATCCACAGTGAAGAGATTCGGCGAAAACCAGTCCGAGCACCATTCCCAAACGTTTCCATGGACGTCGTAGAGACCGAAGGCGTTGGGACTTTTCTGTGCAACGTCGCTGGGAAATTTGCCGCGATGGACGAACTTGTCAAAGTCCGCTGGGTCGTCGCCGAAGAACCAGACGGAATCGGTTCCGGCGCGCGCGGCGTACTCCCACTCGGCCTCGGTCGGCAGGCGATAGGTGGCCTTGCCCTCGTCGGAAAGCCACTTGCAGTAGGCGATGGCGTCTTCGTAGGAGACCTGGGTCACCGGCGCTTTGCCCGTGAATTTGTGGTCGGGGTGCGGCTTATGCCAAAGGAATTCCGGCGCTTGGTGGGTCCCGTTTTGATAATACATGCCACCTTTGCCATCGCGCTCGGGAAGGGTCTTGTAACCCGTGGCTTCAACAAACTGCTTGTAGTCATCAATGGTGACAAGGGTTTCACTGATGTAGAATGGCTGGCTGATCGTGACGGGATGCGTCGGTTGCTCGGGCGCGAGCTGGCTTTTGGTGGCTGCTTCGTCCCACCACTCGGGCTTTTCACGCGCGGCGATCTCGAGCTTTTCAGGTGTTGAGCCCATCATGAAGGTTCCCGCTGGAATCAGGAGGAACTTCGATGAGGTGGGGCTTTCGATCGAGGTCGACAAATTACGTTCACTCTTCAGCGTTGAGCGTTCCGCGCTGATTTCCTCCGCGCCGAATGGGCTCACCAAGGCGGCGTGAGTAAGAGAAGGAACGAGGAGCAGTGATACGATGTGTTTGGTTTTCATGACGGGTCGGGGATCGTTCTACGTAAGCTTAGTTCGATCTAGCGCGAGGAATTTCTTGAGGCGGGGTCTCGATGAAATTGTGGGACCTATGGCATAACTGCTGGTGCGAAGAGCTTGTTAGGTGACTCGGTCTCCGATGTGGTTCAGGCGCCGAAGGTTTTGAGGAAGGGGCGGTCGGTGTCGGTTCGCAGGCACCACTCGATGAGTTTGAGCTGCAAATCGCTGACGATGGCGGCGTGCTGGGGGTCGGCGTAGAGGTTGGTCATTTCGTCGGGGTCATCGGCGATGTGGAAGAGTTCGTTGCCGCCGGTTTCCCGGATGACGAGTTTCCATTCCTCGGTGCGGACCATTTTGCAGCGGGCCATGGCGTCGGGGCATTGCTGGTAGGTGAGTTGCTTGCCGCCGACGGTTTTGACCCGTTTGCCATGTTCTTCCTTGTAGACCGGGGCGTCGAAGCGGGCACGCATGGCGGCTTCGTGACCGCCGTCAGCGAAGACGGCAGTTTTGGTCGGTCCGCCATCGAGGGTGGGGACGAGTGACTCGCCGTGCCAGACCCAGTCGGGTGGCGGGGTGAGTTTCAGGAATTCAAGGATGGTGGCGGGAAGGTCGACATGTTCGCTGAGTCCTTGGATGCGTTTGCCGGAGGGAACACCAGGTCCGGCGATGAGGATGGGCACGCGAAGGAGGCAGTCCTGGAGGGAGGCGTCCCACTTTTCATTGATGCCGTACTGGCCGGCGAAGTCGCCGTGGTCGGAGGTGAAGATGACGAGGGTGTCCTCGGCGAGGCCGCTTTCCTTCAAGGTGGCGAGGACTTTGCCGACGAGATCGTCGGCGAGGCTGATCATGCCGTAGTAGATGGCCTGGAGTTCCCGGAGTGAGTCGGTCGGGATATTATTGCCGAGGCGCCACTCGCGCTGGGCGCGAAGGGGCAGGGAGGCTCCGGTGGGCAGGCCGTGGGGAAAGGGCTGGATGGCAGCCGGGTCGTACATCGAGTAAAACGGCTCGTGAATGCCATAGGGCGGATGGGGTTTGCTGAGGTTGAGCTGGAGGAAGAAGGGCTTGGCCGGATCGCGCACCTGCTTGAGAAAGTAGCAGGCCTGATCGGCGCGGTTTTCGTCGCAGAAGGCTTCGGTGGTGCCGGTGACGAGGCCTTGGTAGTCGACTTCGGCAAGGGCGTCGATGTGAGGACCTGAGCGTGGGGTTCCGGGTGGGTAGCTGCGCTTGGTTTTGGCAAGGGGGGCGAGGTCCTCGGTGAAGGAGGTGTAGTCGACGGCGCCGCCTCCGCGTTTGTTTTGGCGATCGCCTTCGCCGTAGAACCAGGAGTCCTCCCAGAGGTGGTTGATGCCGAGCACGGCGGTTTCGAATCCCTGGGTCCGCAGGAACTCTCCGAGATTTGGCATTCCTTTGGGAAGGTGGTTGGCGGGGGAGACGGTGCGCAGGCCATCGGTGTGGGTGTAGCGGCCGGTGTGCATCGAGCAGCGCGACGGAACGCACTTGGGGAAGGGGGCGAAGTGGTTTTCAAAGACGGTGCCGCTTGAAGCCAGAGCGTCGAGATGCGGGGTTTTGACGTCCGGGTTGCCGATGTAGCCGGTGCAGTCGCCTCGCATTTCGTCAGCGGTGATCAGAAGGACATTCATGGGAATGAGTTGGGTGGCGGATGCGGCGAATCATTCGGAGTTGATCCCAGGGGGACGCGACCGCCGGAAGGGGAGCCCATCATCAAAGTCTGAGGGATGGAATGAACCAATCGCGATTGGGTCAGATCCTACACATTCGAGCGGTCGGAGCTTGGCGTTATTTTTTGCTCATCCAGTCGCGCGCGGCGCGGCCGAGGGCGGCGGCGTTGGCTGGTTTGAGTTCGTCCCATTCGCGGCCCACCCAGAGGCCGTCGGCACCTGCCTGAAGGGCGCGGGTGGTGGCTTGGTAAGCCTCTTCTTCCGAGACTTCGACGGTGGGTTTCAAGGGGACGTTGAAGCCGATGCGCGAGTAGATTTTGGTTTTGCCCTTGGCGGCTTTGACTCCGGCGATCGCCCGGCGGGATTCGGCGTAGACGTATTCGGCGCTGAACGAGAGGGCTTCTTCGAGCTGGCTGGCATATTTGGGTTCGACCTCGGGGTCGAATCCGAGGGCGCTGAGATACATGTGGTAGGCGGTTTCCGGGCGGGCATCGGCGAAGATGACGCTTTCGTAGTTTTTGCGGAAGTGGCTGAAGGAGCGGTGCCCCATGCAATCAAAGTAGAGGCCGATGCTGAGCCAGTCCGAGTGGGCGACCATGTCGGCGTAGTCCCAGGTGGCGCGGGTTATGAGATCCCAGCTCATGCCGTGATCGATGTGCCAGCCGACCTGCAGGGTGGGTCGGATTTTCTTCATGACGGCATACATTCTCCGGCGCTGGTTTTCCCGTGAGTCCATCCAGAAGCGCTCCCAGGCGAGGAGGCCGGGGTGGCGGCTGAAGAGGCGGAGCAGGGTGACCATGTAGCCGTCGCGCGGGCGGCGGTCGTCGCTGGTCTCGGCGAGTGGCTGGCGGTGATCCGCGCCGTATTTCTGGAGGGCGAGCATGCCTTCGCGGGCGGCGGAGGGATCGAGGCCGCGTTGTTTGGCGAGCTTGGTGCAGTACTCGCAGAAGCAGGTGGCCGGGGTGCCGCCGAGGGCGGTGAGAAAGGGGCCGCCGCGTTCCTGGCCGAACTTGAAGCCGGCCATTTCCGGGTGGCTTTCGACCAGATCGGTGACCACCGCTTCCCAGAAGGCCATGTAGTCGGGGTGGTTGAAACAGGCGTTCTTGCCGGGTTCGCCGTTGGCATCGATTTCGGCGCAGGCTTCCAAGCCGGGGATTGCTCCGGTGATGACGTAGGGCTCGAGGATCCGGGCGTAGACATCCATGCCGCGGGGTTTGGCGGCTTCGCAGAGTTCGTCGATCAGGTCGCGGTCGGACCACAGCGCGTCCGGGTTCCTCTGCTGGCGCAACGGCGTGTCGGTGTAGTATTTCTCGTGCGTGCGGACGTAGAGGTCGGTGACCTCATGGCCGGAGACCCCGTCAATCGGAGGCGCGAAGTTCGGGCGGTACTGACGGCTGGCGTAGTTGTTTGAGTAGGTCATCACGCAGTTGATGCCGGAGAGTTCGCGCATCGCGTCGAGAGTGGTTTCGATGCCGTCGTTGAAGAGGGCGTCTGGCATGACGGGAGAGCCGATAAACATGATATGGTTTTGGTTTGTGGTTGGGGTTGTTAGGAAGGAGTTCTGCTTAGTCGCCGAGGCGGACGATGCCGCGTTCGACGGCGGTGATGGCGGCCTGGGTGCGGTCCTGGACGCCGAGCTTCCTGAGCACGGCGCTGACGTGTTGTTTGACAGTGATTTCGGCGAGGCCGAGTTCGCTGGCGATTTCCTTGTTGAGGAGGCCTTCGGCGACGAGCAGGAGGACTTCATGCTCGCGCGGGCTGAGTTCGGGGCGGGCCTGGGCGCGGGCCATTTCGCGGCGGATGGCTTCGGGGAAATAGGATTCGCCGGCGGCGATCTGGCGGATCGCTTCGAGCAGTTCGGTGCGTTCGACGGATTTCGCGAGGTAGCCGACCGCGCCGGCCTTGACGGCCTGCTGGATGTCGCTTTCGCCCTGATTCACGCTGAGCATCAGGCAGCGGACCGAGGGGTAGCGTTCGCGGATGGTGGCAACGAGTTCGTCGCCATTTCCGTCCGGCAGGCGCATGTCGATGATGCCGACGTCGGGTTGCTGTTTTTCGAAAAGCGTGAGGGCTTCGGCGATGGTCGAGGCTTCGCCGATGACATGAAGATCGGGTTCTTCCTCGAGCGAGGCGGAGAGTCCCATGCGGACGATGAAATGATCGTCGACCAGCAGGATGGAGATGGTGGGGGAGGGTGCTTGATCGCTCATGGCTCGGATTTCAGTGGAAGCTCGATGCGGACGAGCGTGCCGTTGCCGGGCTCGCTGGTGACCTGAAGGGTGGCGCGAAGTTTGAGCGCGCGTTCCCGCATGCCCTGCAGTCCGAAGTGGCCGGGTTTGATGATGGTGGGATCGAAGCCCCGGCCATCGTCGCGGACTTCGATGGCGAGGGAGTCGTCGTTGGTGCGCAGGCTCAGATCGATGTGCGTGGCTTGGGAATGGTCGATGGCGTTGTTCAGTGCTTCATGGGCGATGCGGAGCAGGTTGTGCTCGACGATCGCCGGGAGGTGGGGTGGTGACGGGTCGATGTCGGTGCGGATCGAGGTGTCTTTTTCCTCGCCGATCTGGCGCACGATTTCGCGGAGCGCGGTGGAAAGGTCGGCGAGTTCGAGGCGACCGGAGCGGAGGTCCTGAATGGAGCTGCGGGTTTCCTGCTGGGTGCGGCGGAGCATTCTCTGGGCGAGGTCGAGGGCGCTGCGGATGCGGTCCGGGCTTTGCTCCACCCGGGCCCGGGCGAGGTCGAGTTGGAGGCCGATGCCGGCGAGTTCTTGTTCGACGGTGTCGTGAAGTTCGCGGGCGATGCGCGAGCGAAAGATCGAACGACTGGTCCTCACGCATGCCACGCTGGATGTGACGGCGATGCCGGTGGAAATGCAGCGGGAAGCGACCGGGCTGGGCGCGGTGATCGAGCATTGCATGCTGGCGATGACTCCCGGTTGTTTCTCCTGCGCTCCGGAGAGAATGGTGGCGGAGATTCAGGAGATCGGGGCAGGTCATGTGATCCTGAGTTCCGATCTGGGCCAGATGGACAATGGTCCGGTCGTGGAGGGCTTCGACGCCGGGCTTTCGCGGCTCGTCGATGCCGGGCTTTCCATGGCGGAGGCCAGGCAGGCGGTGAGCGAGAATCCGCGCCGATTGTTCTGCTGAAGGGCGGTGGCTTGGGGAGGAATTCACGGAAACAGCGTGGATTGGGGGCAAACAATGGATAGACGGCGGCCTGTGATCGGTTCAATGTCGCTAGGTCTGCGGATGAGAATCCGTGTGCGCCGGGCCGAAAGCCCTCCGATCATTCCATGAGTGACTCTTCCGAAACCCCCGATCTATCAACCCTCGCGGCACGATTGGGGCTCTCTCCCGGAACGATTTCCCGGATTCTCAGCGGCCAGGCAAGGAAGTACCGGATCAGCAAGAAGACCGAAGAGCGGGTCCTCGAGGAGGCACGCCGGACCGGCATGGTGGTCAATCAAATGGCGCGCGCCCTGCGGATGCGAACGACCCGCACCATCGGCTTGGTGATGCCCGACATTTCGAACCAGTTCTTCGCCTCAATGGCGCGCTACATTGACGCCATGGCGCGGGAGATCGACCACGTCATTCTGTTTTCGGATGCCCAGGAGGATTCCGGGGTGGAAGCGGACGCCGTGCGGACCATGGTCGGGCATCGGGTCGATGGGGTGATCCTCGCGCCGGTTGGAGAGGCTGTGGAAGCTTTGGAGCTGTTGCGCAATTCGCGAGTGCCATCGGTGGTGATCGACCGGGTGGTGCCGGGGTCGGGCCTGCCGATGGTCGGGAATGACAACTGCGATGCCGCGCGTCAGGCGGTGCTGCATCTGGCCAAGGCAGGTCACCGGCGGATCGCCTGCATCCGCGGGCTGGTATCCGCGCATCTCGACCGCGGGCGGATCCGGGGATTCCGGTTGGCGATGGAGGAGTGCGGGCTAAGCGTGAACGAAGACTGGATCAAGGGATCGGATTATCTGGTCGAAACAGCGGAACGGGCGACCGCGGAATTGATGAGGCTCCCGGTAGGCTCCCGACCAACCGCGATTATTCCATTAGGCACTCAAATCACCCTCGGGTCCTTGGCGGAATTGCGCAGGATGAAGGTTCGCGTGCCTGATGACGTGTCGGTGGTCGGCTTCGGTGAGCAGCCATGGTCGGGTCTGGTGGATCCGCCGCTGACCACGGTTGAGCAGCCGATTGAGAAGATGTCGGTGGCGGCATTCAAGATCCTCTTCGAGCGGATTCGGAATAAGTCAAAGGAGGAGCCCCCTCAAGAATCGCTGACCTTGTTTCCCTCGCGTCTGATCGATCGGGAGTCGGTGGCGGCTCCCCCGGAATTTGCGGTCAAGCACTAGCGCCTGACGGAACTGACTGGGTCGAACGCATCCCAACCTGGGAAGGTTCACTCGAGTGGTGGGCGTGGTCTGAAACGCTTCCGGAAGGGGCATGGATTCGGAAGATTCGAGTTTTGATTCTGATGATGTTAGATTAGGATTCCGCTTCTTGAAGGCGGGCGTTCATCACGAGACCAGGCGGCTCCGTTCGCTCGATGCCTTGCGTGGTTTCGACATGCTTTGGATCATCGGTCTCGAGGGGGTCTTTCGCAGCCTTGCCGAGGCGAGTGACAGCTCGATCCGTGATGCGGTGGTGGTTCAGTTGAAGCACGTTCCCTGGGCGGGATTGCGTGGCTACGACCTGATCTTTCCGTTGTTCATGTTTCTTTCGGGCGTGGCGATTCCGTGGTCGGTGGGCAACAAGCTTGAACGAGGAGCCGCGCGCAAAGGGGTGGCCCTCGGGATTCTCCGGCGGGCCTTTTTGCTGGTCCTTCTCGGCATGATCTACAACGGCCTGCTGAATTTCCAATTCGACAAGCTGAGGGTCGCCAGCGTGCTTGGTCAGATCGGGGTGGCCTATGCGATTGCGGCTCTGGTGTGGACCTTTGTCGCCACCCGATCGACCCGGGTGATCATTCTTGTGGGGGTGATGCTTGGGGTCGCGGTGCTGCAGCTGCTGGTCCCCGTTCCCGGCCATGGGGCCGGGGTTCTGACGCCGGAAGGCTCTATTAACGGGTGGATCGACCGGCACTTGCTTTCCGGACAGCTCTATCGAAAGGACTTTGATCCCGAGGGCTTGCTTTGCATCGTTTCCGCCTCGGCGCTGACGCTCGGCGGGGCCTTTGCCGGGGACTATCTGAAACGGCAGGCCGAGCCCCATCTTCGCACTGTCGGGCTGTTTCTCGGAATCGGCGCTGGCCTGATCCTCGCGGGATGGACGTGTGCGACGCTTGGTTATCCGTCGATCAAGTCGGCGTGGACGGGAACCTTCCATCTTTATGCCGGCGGGATCTCACTGATACTGCTCGGGATCTTCCATTGGCTGATCGATTTTCCGAAGCGCTGGAACTGGAGTTTCCCGCTGCAGGTGGTGGGGATGAATCCGCTGTGCGCCAAGCCCTTCGCACACGCCTATGATGAAGAAGAGCGCAGGTTTCCGGGTGAAATGCCGTGAACCCGTTTGAAGACTCTCGAAAAGTGATAAGGGTCGCCGAATCCGACTGCTTGACCTGCTAGAGCGACTCCGAACCCTCGCCGCATGATGAGGTCGGCTGCATGCTGGGTCTTGAGCCGATTCAACAACTGCAGCGGACGCTCCTTGGAGTGCCGTTTGAACAGGCGTGCCAGATAGGCAGGATCGAGATTGCAGCCAGCGGCAATTTCGGCCACCGAACCAACCGTCAAATAGTGATCTCGAATGAAGGCACGACATCGAACGTATGTCTTTTCGCTCGCTCCGGAAGCATCCTCGCTTTCCCGTCCATCCAAGTGGGTCCGTAGCAGAATCAACTCCGTGATTCGGTTGGCGATCTCGCAAGCATCGTCCGGGGGCATGTTGGCACTGTCGACGAGTTGGTCGAACAACTGATGGATCCAGCGGCGGGGTTGTGCATATCGTACTTCGCCCATGGTGAGGCCGGATTCAGCGAGCAGACGCGCGGCAGAGCTTCCGGTAAAGGCGGCGAAATATTTGATCCATTCACCGCGCTTTCCCGCGGCCATCGTGTATTCGACCTTGGGCCCATAAGTGAAAAGTGCTCCCGCCTTCAGCTCCCTGGTGCCTCCCCTGCACTCCAAAGTCCACGTGCCGCTGACCACGAACTCAATGACGTGATATTCGAAGCTGGCGCGTTCAATCAGGTAGTCCGGCTTGCAGACCTCTCGCCCGGCGCAGACCAGTGCCATGCTCGGATTTCCCAGCGGTCTGCGATCGAGGAACAAATACTGTCCCTCGTGAGTGTCAGCTGAAATGAATGGTGGGTGAGGGGTGTTGGATGGCACGAATAAAAGTCAGAAATATCCATCTATTCGTCAATTCAATCCATTCTCTGATCGGCTTCCAAGGTTTACGGTTTCCGTCCGGAGGCGGTGCCGACACGCCGGCGTCTCCAGCCAAGCATCAATCAACCCATTTCGATTTTTTCGGAGTTCCCCATCATCCAAAACCCATGAGCGATTCACAAGCGCCCGGCAGCAGGACCAAGGTCATCGCAGCCCACTTCCTTCTCCCCTTCATCCTGGTAACGAGTTTGTTTTCCCTGTGGGGCTTTGCGAATGACATCACCAACCCGATGGTGGCGGCCTTCAAGAACATCCTGCTGATCAGCAATTTTGAAAGCTCGCTGGTCCAGTTCGCTTTCTACGGTGGCTACTGCTTCATGGCGATTCCCGCCGCGCTCTTCATCAAGCGCTTCTCCTACAAGGCGGGTATCCTAACAGGACTGACGCTCTATGCCGTAGGCTGCCTGCTCTTCATTCCTTCCGGACACATGATGGCCTTCTGGGCCTTCCTGATCTCTTATTTCGTGATGACCTGCGGGCTGTCCTTTTTGGAAACCAGCGCGAACCCCTACATCCTATCGATGGGCGATGAGTCCACCGCCACTCGGCGCCTCAATCTTGCTCAGGCCTTCAATCCACTCGGCTCGCTCACCGGGATGTTTGTGGCGAAGACCTTCATCCTCGCCAGGCTTGATCCCGCTACTGAGAACGAGCGTCGAACGCTACTGGAGGGAGATCCTCAGGCCTTTACGGCCATCCAGCAGAGCGATCTCAACGTGATCATCGGTCCCTACACGGTCCTTGGTCTTGTGGTGTTGGGCGTTCTGGTCGTTTTTGCGCTGGCAAAGCTTCCGAAGCTGGCCGGGGAAGATGATAAAGAGCTGAATGCGGGTGCGACCATTGGTCGACTGACCCGCAACAAACGTTACCGCGAAGGAGTGATCGCGCAGGCCTTCTATGTCGGTGCACAGATCATGTGCTGGACCTTCATCATCCAGTACGCCGCCAATGAACTCGGTCTCACCAACGCAGTGGCTCAAGGTTACAACATGATCGCGATGATCATCTTCGTGTCCTCACGTTTCATCTGCACCTACATCCTGAAATACTTCAGTCCCGGACGACTCCTCTTTGGGCTTGCGGTTGGCGGCGGATTACTTGTTTTGGGCACGATCTTCATTCAGGGCATGGCGGGTCTCTACTGCCTGATCGGTGTGTCCGCCTGCATGTCGCTCATGTTCCCGACCATTTACGGCATCGCTCTCGATGGTCTCGGCGACGACGCAAAACTGGGCTCTGCCGGACTGATCATGGCAATCGGTGGCGGTTGCCTGATGCCACCGATGCAGGGCTGGATCATGGATCAGCAGTTTGAGTTGCTCTCATCCACCCGGGCTTCCTTCATCCTGCCGTTCATCTGCTTTGTCGTCATCGCGATCTACGGCATCCGTACCTATCGCATTCATCACGAACACGGTGAGCAGGCCGTCAGAGTCTAACAGCCAGGACGGCAAAACCTCATCAACCCGATATTGATCCTTAGCACGCAAACCTATCCATGAACCTCTCAGCCTTCACCACCCATCCGAAAATTGGTATCCGTCCGACGATTGATGGTCGCCTCGGCGGCGTGCGCGAGTCCCTCGAAGAGCGGACCATGCAGCAGGCCAAGTCCGTCGCTCAACTCTTCGCCAACGAACTCCGCTATCCTGACGGAACGGCGATTGAATGTGTGATCGCCGATACCTGTATCGGGGGCGTCGCGGAAACTGCCGCGTGTGCGGAGAAATTCCGCCGCGAAGGTGTTGGTGTCTCGCTGACCGTCACACCCTGCTGGTGCTACGGATCGGAAACGATGGACATGGACCCCCATGTGCCCAAGGCCATCTGGGGCTTCAATGGCACCGAGCGTCCTGGAGCGGTTTACCTTGCGGCCGTCCTCGCCGGGCACACACAGAAGGGGATTCCTGCCTTCGGTATTTACGGTCGCGATGTGCAGGCCGCCGATGAGTCCGAAATTCCGGCTGACGTGCGTGGAAAGCTCCTCGATTTCGCGCGTTGCGGCCTCGCTGTTGCCCTCATGCGCGGCCAGTCCTATCTTTCCATGGGTGGCACCTCGATGGGCATCGCCGGCTCGGTCGTCGACCAGTCATTCTGGGAAAAATGGCTCGGCATGCGGGTTGAAGCCATCGACATGACCGAGTTCGTCGGTCGCCTGCAGAAAGGATGGTTCGACGGTGAGGAATATGAGCGAGCGTTGACTTGGGTGAAGGCCAAGTGTCCTGAGGGCAAGGACTACAACTCGCCTGAAACCACCCGCCCCCGCGAGCAGCTCGACGGCGAGTGGGAGACCAGCGTCAAGATGGCCCTCATCGCCCGCGACCTGATGGTTGGCAACCCGAAGCTCGCGGAAATGGGTCTTGGAGAACAGGCGCAGGGACATCAGGCCATCGCTGCCGGATTCCAAGGGCAACGGCAGTGGACGGATCACTTCCCGAATGGCGATTTCATGGAGGCGATTCTGAACAGCTCCTTCGACTGGAATGGGAAGCGTGCTCCTTACATTCTCGCGACGGAGAACGACGCCTTGAACGGTGCCACGATGTTGTTCGGTCACCTGCTCACCAATACCGCCCAGATCTTTGCGGATCTCCGGACCTACTGGAGCCCGGCCGCGGTTGCGGATGCCTGCGATGGGTATCAACTCGAGGGCGATGCGGAGGACGGCCTGCTTCACTTGATCAATTCCGGCCCCGCGGCTCTCGATGGGACCGGCGAACAGCAGGCCGAAGGGCAGGCGACCATGAAGCCCTTCTGGGACATTACCGATGAGGAAGTGGAGAAATGCCTGAAGGCGACCACCTGGCATCCCTCGATCACCGAGTACTTTCCTGGTGGGGGAATGAGCACCCGCTTCAAGACACGGGGAGGCATGCCTTCCACCATGACCCGGATCAACCTCGTGGCCGGACTGGGCCCCTGTCTCCAGATCGCGGAAGGTCACACCGTGGAGTTGCCTGAAAATGTCCATGATGTCCTCGACAATCGAACGAACCCGACCTGGCCGACGACGTGGTTTGCGCCGATCCTCACGGGAAGGGGAGCCTTTTCCTCGACTTACGATGTGATGAACCACTGGGGTGCCAATCACTGTGTTCTAACAGCGGGTCACGTTGGTCACCTCTTCA
The DNA here is from genome assembly GCF_049672945.1 of Haloferula sp. Taxonomy (NCBI): domain Bacteria; kingdom Pseudomonadati; phylum Verrucomicrobiota; class Verrucomicrobiia; order Verrucomicrobiales; family Verrucomicrobiaceae; genus Haloferula; species Haloferula sp. Next base: position 28,262 of record NZ_JBATWY010000161.1, read on the forward strand.
TCACGCTTGCTTCCATTCTGCGCATTCCGGTCTACATGCACAATGTTGCGGAGGAGCGAGTCTTTCGGCCCAGTGCCTGGACCGCTTTTGGCACGGAGAACCGTGAGGGAGCGGACTTCCGTGCATGCGAGAACTTCGGGCCGCTCTACGGCCGCGGGTGAGTTCAGCCCACGGAATCAGATCCACCGACCGAATGGCTTGGGAAGCTTGGCGGCAGGGCATGGACGTCTTCGCTGACGGAAATTTCAGAGAGATCGCATCTCCTCTGCCGCAGGGCTGAGGGAGCTTCAGGGAACCAGGACAGGCTCGATTTTCTCGGTCGTGAAGCGAACGATGACCATGTATTGGTTTGCTTGCATCGAAGTGCCAAGGATCACGCTGCCGCCTCCCTCGAGTCGCCAGAGGTGGGACCCGAGCAGAGCATCGTTCTGAAGATCCTCGTGATCAGGATATTCGGCTCTCTGAAGGGGTTTCCCATGAAGCATGATGAGAAGCTCGGCGAGTTGATTCCAGTTGTTGCGGAGGAGATCGTCGTAGGTTCCGACGTCCTGGGGCTTGGTTTGGAGACTGATCTCCTTGAGATTGCCCGCCTTGGTCCAATCGAAGAAGAGCTCGCAATAGAGCCCGCCGATTTTCTTTTTCGTTCTGAAGGTTCCGTTGAGTCCGAAGCGGCCGAAGAAGGTTTCGTCGACGGCGGTCTCGAGCATCTCACTGGCCTTGAGCTTGGCTTCGACCTCCTTGCGGCTATCGCCAAAGCAGAGGGTATCGAACACCGCGTCGGCTTCGGGCATGGGCGCATTTTCTTGCGCCTCGGTTGAACTCTTGCCGGCCAGCCACTTGCGGTCTTCTTCGCAAAGCTTGTCGATGTCGAAAGTCACCGACCTGCCATCGGTGCGCAGAACCGTCACCCGGTTCACATCCATGGAGACAAATTCGCCATTGAACGAAGAGCTACCGTCGGCGCTTTTCCAAATGCGATTCTCGGCATGAAGTCCACTGACGAGAATGAGGCAAAGTAGGATTCGAAGAGGCATGACTACTGGGAGTGACGCCGAAGGCTCGGTTTTCTTTGAAGAAATCGAAGCGCTCGGAGAGAATCGGCGTTGAGCTTTGAATTCCAGTGAGGTTTCGAGGTTTGTATGGCTGAAAATAAAAACCCCAGCATTGCGGGAAATCCGCAGCTGGGGTTTTGAAAGTTGGAGTGCCCGGAAGCCTTAGTAGGTCTGGGAGCGGGTGTGCCTGAAGTAGGTCTCGAAACCAAGCTCTGGTGGGAACTCGGAGAGGCCATCGGTCGGGTTCATCTCCTGACGATTGTCCATGCCACCGGTCTCATAGGGTGGCTTGAAGGTACCGCGATAGGTTGGGCAAGTGAAAGTGAAGAGCTCGTAGAAGCCATAGCCCAGACGTTGCAGCGCGTTGTTGGTGCCTTTAACGATCCCGAAGGAATACTCGGAGTAGCGACCTTGGGCATTGCCTTTGCGGACCATTTGCTCAGGGATCTCGATGAGTCCGTAAAGAATGTTACTTACCGCACGGCCAAGCTTGCGGGTCGAGTTGTAGGCGTGACCTGGAGGGGCCTGAATGTCAGCGGCAGCAATTCCGCTGAGGGCAATCATGGCTGTAGCAGCAATAAGGAGTTTTTTCATGTCGATGTGGAGAAAGTAGGAGTGTGGCCGGGGGCTTGGCAACGTGAAAGTGTGGCAGGAATGAGGGGATATCTGGGAAAGGCGGCAAAATGTGCCCGGAATGGACGGGTTAGAGAGTGGCACCGGTGGCGGAGAGCACCCCCGGAATGGCCCGAATCGCCGTCATCAGGGCTTCGGAGAGGGGTTCGTCGACCTCGATGACCGTCAGGGCGTTGCCGTTCGACTTGTTGCGGGCGAGCGACAGGTTGGCGATGTTTTGTTGGGCGTCGCCGAGCAGGGTGCCGAGCGCGCCGACGATGCCGGGGCGGTCGTCGTTGTTCACGATCAGGAAGTGGCCCTTGATGTTCGTATCGACGTAGAGGTGGTCGATTTCGACGATTCGGGGGCTTTTCCCGATGAGTGTGCCGGCGAGTCGGTAACGGGTTTCCCCTTTGCGCAGCTCGACGACGAGCAGTTCGTTGTATTCGGTTTTCGCGTTGATGGTGCTTTCGACGAGGTCGAGTCCCATCTGGGCGGCAATCGCGGGGACGTTGACGAGGTTGACCTGGCCGTCCGGGCGGGAGGATTCGAGCAGCGCGGCGAGCGCGGTGCGGGAAACGAGGGCGGTATCCTTTTTGGCGAGGGGTCCGTGGTAGGAAACACGCAGGGCGTCGGGATTTTCCGGGCCGAGTTTGGCGAGGAGTTTGCCGAGCGAGGCGGCGAGATCGAGATAAGGCCCGACTTCGGCCAGCGCGGCAGCGTCAAGCGAGGGCATGTTGATCGCGTTGCGGATCTCGCCGGTGGTGAGGAAGTCGCGGATTTGTTCGGCGACCTGGATGCCGACATTTTCCTGGGCCTCGTTGGTCGAAGCACCGAGGTGGGGCGTGAAGGTGACGTGTTTGCCGAGAGAGAAAAGGATGTGATCGGCGGAGGGCGGCTCGTCTTCGAAGACGTCGAGTCCGCAGCCGGCGATGTGTCCGCTTTCAATCGCAGCTTTGAGGGCGGGTTCATCGATCAGGCCGCCGCGCGCGCAGTTGATGACCAGCGCGCCCTTGTTCATGAGGGCGAGGCGTTCCTTGTTGAGGATGTGCTTGGTTTCATCGGTCATCGGCACGTGGAGGGTGACGACGTCGGCTCCTTTCAAAGCTTCATCAGGAGTGGTGGCGAGCTCCACCTTGAGTTGGTCGGCGCGGGCCTGGGTGAGGAAGGGGTCGTAGGCGACGACCTGCATGTTGAAGGACTGGGCACGTTTGGCGAATTCGCTGCCGATGCGGCCCATGCCGAGGACGGCGAGGCGTTTGCCGTTGAGTTCGATGCCCTGGTAGGCTTTGCGGGCTGCCTTGAAGTTGCCTTTGAGCACTTCGGCGTGGGCGGGTCCGATGTTGCGGGCGGTGGCGAGCATCAGGGTGAAGGCGTGCTCGGCGGTCGAGATGGTGTTGCCGGTTGGCGTGTTCATCACGATCACGCCGTGGTCGGTGGCGGCCTGGCGGTCGATGTTGTCGACTCCGACGCCGGCGCGGCCGATGGCTTTCAACTTGGTGCCCTTGGCGATCAGGGCCGCATCTGGCTTGGTTTGGGAGCGGACGATCCAAGCATCGTAGTCGCCGATCATTCCGGGGATTTTCTCGGCATTCTTTGAGCCAAGGTCCGGCATGAAATCGACATCGATGTCCGGATGGGCTTCGAGGGCGGCGACGCCGATTTCCGAAATAGGGTCCGAAACGAGAACGCGGTATTTGGCCATGCGGGGGAGGGCATAGGACGAGCGTGCCCGACTGGCAAGTATTCCGCCGCCGTTTTGTGACTTTCCACCGCTTCAAAGAGCCTGGGGAGAGATTTCCACCTCGTCTCCTCCTCCGGGGCCGGGCGAAACGGAATCCGTCAGAAATCCCAGATCCATGGGCGGGTAAGGTGCAGGTGTTCTTGTGGGGAAGGCGTGGCTGTGCGACTTGTCATGGGATTTCATGAACTGCGTGCACTTGAGAACTTGGATTGGACGACTGCTGATTGCGGCAAGTGCGGTGGCCATGGCCGAAGAGCCGACATTCCGTCGCTACAATCTCCGTTGCCTGGCCCCGCTTCTTGAAAGCCTCGATGCGGAGTCTCCAAAGACGCTGGAGGAAGCGCTGCTCGCCGGGCCTTCCGGTTCGATGAAGCCACGTCTGGATGATGATCGCATTGGTGCGCAGGCCGTGGCCTTTCCGATTGAGAGCGAGGTCGACGAAGTGCAGGCACACTTTGATCGCGGCGTGGCCCTGCTGCATGCGCTGTGGTACCGCGAAGCGGAGAGAGCGTTTCGGGCGGTGGTCCAGCTGGATCCTGATGGCGCGATGGGCTACTGGGGGCTGGCGATGGCGAACGAACTGCGACCTGGCAGGGCGAGGGTTTTCGCCAAGGCAGCCCTTGACCGAACCGATGCGAATCGTCCGGCCTTGGAGCAGCGATGGGTCGGCATCCTCGCCGATTATTACGGGCTGAGGGATGATCGGGCCTCGGAAGCGGGGGACGACACAACTCAACGCAGCGCGGCCCGAATCCGTGCGTTGGAGGATTTGGTGATCGAGTATCCCGAACTCGTGGAGGCGAAGGCGTTCATGCTCCGGCAGTTGGTCCTCGACCAGTATCGCGCTGGCGTTTCCATCACCTCGCGACTTGGCGTCGAGCAACTGGTGGAGCAATTGGCGGAAGTGGCGCCGGGGCATCCATCGAGGCACTACGGAGTTTTCCTTTGGTTGGGCGAACGCCCTGACCGCGGAGTGCCCTTTGCGAAGGAGGCCGTCGAGCAGGCGGAGGATGTGGCTGAAGTGTGGCGTTACGCGGGGGAGGCATTGGTTGGAGCTGGACGCTCGGACGAGGCGCTTGCTTTTTACGAGGCCGCGCTGCGGGTGGATCAGAGATACTTGGAAGAGCATCTTCTCATGCCTTGGGAAGCTGAGAACTTCGGCCGGAATTACGAGGCCTTTGTCAGGGTCCTCACGGGTATGGGAAGAATTGACGAAGCGGTTCGCTGGGCGAGGAACCTGATGACGTTTCCACGCGGGTCGGTGTCTTTTCCTGATGCGAAGGAAGTGGATCTTCCCGAACTGGGTCATCAACTCTGGATTGAAGCCTACGCCAAGGCGAGGCTCTGGAAGCAGCTCGAGGATGAACTGGAGAACGGTCCGTTGAGCGACGCGACGGCAGGCTTTGAAAGTCGGGCACGCAGGCTTTTCTGGTTGGGGATTTGTCGGCTTTTCAACAACTCCGAACCGGGTGCCGGGGAAGCCGTGGATTCGTTGAAGGACTTGCATCGGGAAGCGCTGGGGGAGGGGGTCTCGAATCAAGTCGAAGAACTCATCACCAGTGCCGGGCAGTCGCTTCAGATCTGTGTTTCCACCAAGCTTGCGGATGATCCGAAGCCGATTCTGGTGGGAGAAGACGAACTTTGGATCAATCACGACCTGCTGATGGCGATGGCCGCCGAACTGGGTCTCAAGCGAGACGCCTTGGTTCTGGCGGCGCGAGCGATGGAGCAGCACCCGGATCAGGTGGTCGACGTGGCGAAATACATGGCGCTTGCTTTCGAACTCGGTCAAAAGCGTGAAGCGTTTTTTCGAATGGATCGACGTTTTCGAGTGCTGGCCGGAAAGGCGGACAAGGGGCTACCGGTGATTGAAGATCTCACGCCGCTGGCGGAAGAGATGCAGCTGCCCCAACCTTGGGTGCTCGCCGCGAAAGCCGTTCCGCCGGTGATGGATCTTGAGGCTCTCGGTCCCGTGATGTGGGAGCCGCCGATGGCGCCGACGATCGAACTGCGTGATGCCCTTGGGCGCGTGCACCGCCTCGAGGATTTCCGAGGCAAGCCAGTCGTCTTGAACTTTTTCTTAGGGGTTCGGTGCGGTTATTGCCTGGAACAGTTGAACGTCTTTAAACCCTACTTCGAGAGCTTTCGCAAAGCGGGCATTGAGTTTGTCGCGGTGAGTTCGGACACGCTGGAAGTGCTGCAGCAAAGCATTGAGCTCAGCGAAGGTGAGACTTACAAAGCGGATGGAGAGTTTCCTTTTCTGGTGCTTGCGGATTCAGATATGAGCGCCTTCCGGGGCTTTGGCGTCTACGATGATTTTGAGGGTGGCCCCCTGCATGCGACGGTCCTGATCGACGCCGAAGGTCGATTGGTCTGGGCGGATCGGGGGCACGCGCCATTCAAGCGTCCTGCGTCCCTTCTCGCTGAAGCTCAGCGGCTTGTGGGATTTCCAAAGTCGGAAAATCGGGACTGAGTTTCTAACTCGTTGCTTTTCGATTGCCTCACGCAGAAAAATGTAGGAGATCTTAACGACCGTCCCCCGGCGCCAAATCAGCTTTCAGCTAATACCATGATTGATCGTCGAAGTGGGAACCCAGCGTGCGTGTCTTGCGCCATCAGCCTTGTCATGGCTTTGCATAGCGCTTCAGCGATAGCGCCGGGAGATCTTGATACGGATTCCGATAAACTGGCGGACACCTGGGAATTCAAGCACTTCGGTGGCTTGAGCCATATTGACGGGGCTGCTTCCGCTGACCCGGATGGCGATGGGCGAAACAATTATGCCGAGTCCGAGGCGAACACCGATCCGAACGATCGTGACGACTGTTTTGAGATGGTCGCTTTCACCTTCAAACCGAATGAGGCGATCTTCACTTGGAGTTCCTCTTTCGCGAAGAAATACAGTTTTCATATCTCCAACGACTTGTCTGAATGGACTGAGGTCGAAGGGGAGGCTGACGAAGCGCTGGTGCTTCGCGGAACTGGCGGAAAACTGACTGCTGATTTTTCGGATCCAGCGAAACCTTTGGTGACGGGAGCGGCGACCCGCCACATCTGGAAGGGGCTTGCGGAGATCCCGGAGAATCTGGATGCGCATTTTTCGGCGCTGATGGAAGATGATGCCGATGGCGATGGCACCCAGTGGCAGCCGCAGCTCAATACGGCAGAAGAAGACGGCGAGGCCTACTCATCAAGATTCAGCGGCTATCTAACACCACCCGCTTCGGGGGACTTCAGCTTTGAGTTGTCGAGCCGTGGGCCTTCGGTCTTCCGCTTGTTTGCCGATGAGAATCCCGACAAGATGATCGCGGAGTGCGTCGTTTCCGACAGCGGGATTCTTGAAGCTGGTGCCATTGTGGACCCGGCTCAGACAGCTCTTGGCATCGCACTTGTTTCAGGCCAGCGCTACCGTTTCGAGTCACTGCATGTCCATGAGAGCGGCTTGAGTCACTTCGGTGTGAAATGGTCGGGTCCCGATTTGGGAAGATCACCTGTCCCGGTCGAAGGGGCGCATCTTTCTCCAGCGGAGTCATTCGCCAGTCACAACGCGGCGGCCTTGTTCAGTGATGGCGCCACCAAGTTCGGTCGGGTGCAGGTTCACGGTCCGATGAGTGGTGGGGACTTTGATTCGGATGGCGACGGAATCGACGACGCGACGGAGTCCGACGAAGCTCTGGCGGCGTTTGGTTTCGATCCGTTCAATGCCAACGGCACTGGCAGTGGCAATGATGGTGACCGGCTGGTTGAGCTGCTCGCTTTCGACCCAGCGACCGACAAGGAAATGGTAGTGGCTCTTGCTCTGGATGACCAGGCGGTAGAGCTACTAGATCCACCGTTGATTCCGGGAAATATCGTTGATCTGGGGGCTTTGGGGACTCAAACCGGGACCTCGTCCGACAAGATCCGTTTTCGGCTTGCCCGCAGCAAAGGGCTGCATCCGGTGACGGTGGCTTACGACCTCGCAGGTGCGACGGTTGGGGATGGTACTGAGGCCAGCGCCGAGATTGGAATCGACTTCACGGCCATCGAGATGCCGGGCGCGCAGAATGCCGATGGGACGGTGACGATTCCAGCGGGCCGTGGAAGTGTGGAGATCGAGGTGACGGTGATGAAGGACAACATCCACGAGTATCCTGAAACCGTAAGCTGCACGATCGTCGCGGGCTCCCCCGACTACGATCCCGCACCGGGTTCGGCTCTTGCCAAGGCGGAGATCGTCGACATGCCGTCGGATGTGAACATTCTTTTTGTCGGAGCCTACGAAGAGGACTTCAACGCGGTTCCGGGATCGACTTCGGCGAACGGCTCGGTCAGCGGCTATCTGAGGGGAGACAAGCGGAACTTCATCCTGCGGAACGACAACTTCGCCAATCTTTCCACGCCCCAGGTGGATACCCACTTTCACAAGGAGATCGACGCCGAGACGGGGACTCCTCCAATCCACGACATCGTCGAGAGTCCCGGAGAAGCGCTGTTAGGACATTTTCTGACTTACGATTGGGACCTCACGAAAACCCAGGCGGTGACTCCGATTCCCGCGACCGGTGGGCCGTCGCGGCAGACGATCATCGACTCCTTCTTCAATCAGAACGGCCAGACCCGGATCTATGTCAATCTTCACACCGATGACAACGCGGCGGGGGAGGTGATGGCATTTCTTGAGCCTGCGACGGGATCCATCGATCCCCCGACGCCACCCGATGAGCCCGCTCCGCTGGCCAAGCTCGAGGGAGACGCGCTGGAGCGAGAGATCGTCCGTTTCCTGAACCAGGCGACCTTTGGTGCGGCATGGGAAGAAGTGGAGGCGATTCGCGATGCCATCGAGACCGAGCGCACCACGGGAGGGAATCCCGAGTATCATCGGACCGAGGAATTCGCGAAGTGGATCGAGGAGCAGTGCAAGATGCAGCAAACCTTCTTGCTCGATTACAATCTGGCGGCGGACTTCATGGAGTTCAATCTCCGGGGTCTATGGGATGCCGACGAATGGAATGACTGGACCACCGGTCAACCGGACGGTCATGCGGATGGCCTGCCGGATGTCGAATCGGTGCCGGCGAGTTGGCCCTACATCGATCGTTCTTTGACGAATGGTCCAGCGCCGGGCATGCCGAGTAGTCACCCCCATTTCTGGGCGAACCAATGGTATCCGGTCGGTCGTTTCCCGACGGATACGGACTGGATCGGATGGATGGATGACGATCCTGGAAAGGTCAAACGCGACCTCGGGAACAATGGACCAAGAGAGCGGAACCGTCGCCGGGCCAGTTGGATGATGATGATCAATGCAAAGGATCAGCTGCGTCACAAGTGGGGCTTCGCCATTCAGCAGATTCTCGTCGTTTCGGATAATCTCGGTTCGATCCGGGATCGCCAGTATGCGGCTTCCAACTACATGGACATGCTCAACTACTATGGTCTTCCGAGCGATCGCGACGGCAGTGGATCGCTGGAATCCAATGAGCAGGTCTATTTTCGGGATCTTCTTGGCTGGGTGAACTGGAGTCCGGTCATGGGCAACTGGCTATCCAGCATCAAGAACCGTGCCGCCTATGATACGGATGGTGACGGGGTCATCGATGTCTTTCCGGACGAGAACCTCGCTCGCGAGGACATGCAGCTATTCAGCATTGGCCTGTTCAACATGTGGACGGATGGAAGCCTACGCCTTCAGACAGCGGGGGATCCGAATACGCCTCCGGGCGCCTCCTCGACCTATACCAATGATGACATCCAGGAGTTTGCCCGGATTCTTACCGGTCAGAATGTGAGCCGTCGGACTTACAACAACCGGAGCGCGATCGACGGGTGGAACAATCAGGGCTTCAGGGAAGGTTCGTATGGATGGGGGATCGAAGATTCAGGGCCCTTCGCAGATGCTGGTGAGGTCTTCGACACGATCAACGACCACGGTGATGGCGACCAGCAGGATGGTGATGATGGCATCGGTTATAACACCTCCTTCACCTGGGGCAGTGGGAACCGCTGGGTCGGGCATGAGTGGAACTATCCGATGCGGATGTTCGGTTATGAAACGGTCAGAGGAGTACGGATTCCCTACCACGATCTCGGTGTGAAAACGATCGCGGGAGGACGGGTCATTGACAATACCGGTTTGCTGGTGCCGGAAGGCGACTCGTTCACGGATCAGAGCATGATCGATATGGGCGTCGCGGATATCGAGGCGGCGATGGATTGGTTCGGAGGCAAGGTCGATGGCGATGCCAGTTCCGATTTCTCCGGCGCGGCCGGTGATGCGGCGTCGAGTCATGCCTCAACACCGCCATTCATCGCTCGTCGTCTGATCCAGCGGATGGTGACCAGCAATCCATCATCGGCATACCTGTATCGGGTTTCCGAGGCTTTCAAAGCGAGTGAGGGCAACATGCTCGAAGTCTGCAAAGCGGTGCTCCTGGACCCCGAAGCGAGGAATCCGGAGTTCGTCGAAGGAAGAGATTTGAATGGTGATGGAGATTTCAGTGGGCCGGGCGAGATGCCGCCGAGCCATTCTTTCGGCATGAAGAAGCCGCCGATGGAGGCATTCATTCAGTTACTTCGCACCTTTGAGGCGCATTCGTTGCTGCCATTGAAGGAAGATCCGACGCTGCCTCCGTTCTCGCTTGAGCCGTTCAATGGGAGCTGGCCGACGGTTGATGGCGGTTACGATCCGGGGACCTATGCCGTGTCTCCGTTCGCTGATGCCAATGAAATTCCTTACATCGCTGAATACGGATACCCGGCGCATCAAGCGGACAACTTCCGGCTCAACTGCCTTTTCCAGATTGGGGATACGAGCAGCAATCTTTCCATGTCTCCTTTTTCGCAGGAGACGGTATTCAACTTCTACCTCCCGGATTTCACCACCGGCATTGTTCAGGCAGCCGCGTTGGTGGCGCCGGAACTTCAGCTCGCGACCGAAACCGAAGTGGTGAGCAATCACAACTACATCTGGGACTACGTCTGGGACTGGGACACGAGCCGGAACAATCGGACTGACGGTGAGGATGTTGAGGAACTGGGTGGTAGCAGTCGCAACCAGCGGGAGGCTTTCGGGCTCACGGTGCCGGCGAACAACAGCCAGGGAACTGATGTTGATCACCACGATCGCATCCGCATCGACTTCGAGCGCTGGGCTGAAATGCTCTATGCTGAGGGTATGGTTGATGCCGAGGGACGCAGCGCCAGTTCGTTGGAAGCTGAGGATCTGATCGACAAGCTGGATCACCGGATGACGGCCGGGCTGTTGAAGGCACGCTATCCCTACGACGAAAGTGACGATGAGGATCCGGAGAAGGATGGGATCTCGCCGCGTGCCCCATTCGCCGACGACGGGGATCTGATGAATGACCTCAACGACGCCCGGAATCCGCGCGAATGGATCATCCACGCGGTGGCTGACAGTTATGGTGACGGGGATACCCCGGCCGAACGTCGCGACAAGTTCAGGCTCGCCCTTTATCTGATGTCCCAATGCCCTGAGTTCCTCGTCAAGAAATAGACGCCATCCACCATCTTCCGTTTTCCCGCTGTCCCACTCCACCAAGGCCATGAAAAAGCATTTTCACTCATTCAACATCCATCGCCCCACGGCGATGAACCGCCGCCAGTTCCTGACTCGAACCGGCACCGCGGGTCTGGGTCTCAGTGGTCTGGCTTCGACCATCGCGAACATGACACTGATGGGACAGGCGAGCGCCGCGCCGAGCGGTGGCAGCATGGGTGATTACAAGGCACTTATTTGCCTCTTCCTGAGTGGTGGCTGTGATGCCAACAATCTGCTGATCCCGATGAATGACCATCCGGGCCGGGCGAACTACGATGCCGATCGGCAGTTCGTCGCGGTGCCAGAGGCCGACATCAACGCTGCGGGGACCGTCCTGAACGTCAAGGAGGTGAATGGGGACAGCTACCCGACCAATGTCTATGGCCTTCATCCCGAATGTCAGTTCATGGCGAATCGTTTCAATAGCGGCCAGCTGGCGATGATTGCGAACTGCGGCACACTTGCGGTTCCAATTGCGCCGGGGATCTCGAAGAGTGAATACGACGATCTCACCAAGCCGATTCAACTGTTCTCCCATTCGGATCAGGTGAATGAGTGGTTCTCCTCGATTCCGCAGAATCCCTTCATCTCGGGTTGGGCCGGACGAGTGGCGGACCTTTTTCAGAAAGCTCCCTACATTACGCAGGGCATCAACGAGAACAGTCTGACATCGATGCTGATGACGGCGGCGGGAACCACCGACCTGCTGGTCGCGCCCGGTGGCAGCGTTCCCCAGTATGCGGTTTCGAGGTCGGGCGCGGTTTCGTTTGATGGATATGGTTCGGGCTATGGATCAGGTTTGTCGGGTGGGGTGTATCGGTCGAACGATACCGGACGACGGCTCAATGCCTTTGAAGGGATCATGAACTACGAGCACGAGCATGTGATCGAGCAAGGTCACAACAACGTGGTGAAGAGCGCCCGTGACAACGAGGAGACCATCGGTGCGGCGACGGTGGAGGCCGATGCGATCATGACACCGGTCGGCGTGACGGCACCGACGGGCCGCCATCTCGAGGATATCTTTTTGAACGTTTACAATCAGCGGGTCGGTACGACGTTGACGAATACAAGCGGGCTTCCAGGCGATATTCGTGAGTTGCTGATGATCTGCAAACTCATCGCCGGTCGCAAGTGCCTCGGAAACAACCGGCAGATCTTCTTCTTCAACAAGGGTGGCTTCGACAACCATGCGGACATCAATGACAACCTTCCCGCGCTGTTGCGCGATGTCGACATGATGGTTGAATGCTACATGCAGGCAATGCAGGCGATTGCGGATGCCCAGCCGGATTTCGACATCAACATGGCGACGCTTTTCGAAGGTTCGGACTTCAACCGGACCTGGACGCCTAACAGTTCCGGCACCGACCATGCCTGGGGAACCCACGTGTTCTGCTGCGGCGGCGCCGTTCAGGATGCCCTTGCGCCCGGAGGTTCACTCTCCGATCTCAAGATCCACGGCTTCTTCCCGGAGCTGGCGATCAGTGGTGCGAATGATGTGCCAGGCAACAATGTGCGTGGTCGCTGGGTGCCACAGGTCTCAACCGATCAGTATTACGGTCGCTTGGCGAAATGGTTCGGCGTTTCCAGCACGGATCTGGCGACCATTTTCCCGAACCTGAACAATGGCTTTGCCGATCCATTGACCTCGGCGGAGCTCGACTTCCTCTCGCTCACTTGAGCCGGCGAAAGGTCAGTCTTGCCGTTGCCGTCGTCATTGTGGCGGCTGGGAGCTTGTTCTTCTGGGAGAGGAATCGTGACTCGCAGTCCGATGGCGAGTCTCCCTTGGTCGAGGAAGCATTGCCGTCCGGCCCGCGTGCCAATGGGGGGGTGCAGACCTCGGAGCCAATCGTTCGCCAAGGGTCGGAAGGCGAGACGCTTGATGGTCGGAAACCTTACGACACCGGCATTCTAAATGATCCCCGCGTGCAACACACGGATGAAGGCAACCATGTTTTCTTGGAGTCTATTGCGATCGCGGATGGGATGGGCGACGTCGAGGAGTCTCCGGAGCAGGATCTGGAGAAGCTCAGCGAGGTCCTTTCGTTCTATCGCATGGCTTTCGAGGAAAATCCCGTCGCTGCGGACAATGCTTCGGTGATGGCGGCACTGATGGGGGATAACCCGAAGTCGCTCGTGTTCTTTTCCGAAAAGCATCCCTCACTCAATGCCCAAGGCGAGTTGATGGACCGCTGGGGCACGCCTTACTACTTTCATGCGCTTTCTGGAAAGCAGATGGAGATCGTCTCGCCAGGAAGCGACAAGCTGCTGGGAACCGACGACGACCTGATCCACACCCAGCGGGACGGAGACGAGTTCTTCCGTGGATACACCGAAGCTCCGCCGGATCCGGCAGGCGAAGAGTGATCGGCTCAAGCAAAAGGCTGCTCTAGGCAGCGCTGGGTTTCTGTTTGATGAGGAGAATGATCGCCACAATGCTCGCTGCGAGCATGGTTGAGATCAGTGAGGCGGCGAAGATCTTCTCGCTCTGACCACCGGCGACCGCCATCCAACTGACGATGGAGCGCCAGGTGAAGGTCAGTGCGAGGAAGGCGCAGATCCCGATCCCAAGCTTGCGGGCGGGCTTCCATCCTTTGAGGGAAATCGTTCCGACCACGATCTGGATCAGCCCGAAAGTCCCACCTGACATGAGGGCGGTTTTCGCCTTTTCAGGATTGGAGAGAAAGCCAGCCATTCCGGCAACAATCAGGAACAGGCCATAGAATATCAGAATCGTGCCGCTTTTCATGGGTCAGTGCTATTTAGAGCCTGTCCCACAGCGCCGATCCTAGGCGCTGTATGGCTTGAAGGTTGTTAGGAAAAAGGCATGAG
>NZ_JBATWY010000162.1:0-8501 GCF_049672945.1 Haloferula sp.
ACGTCACCGAGCCGATCACGAAATCCAGATTGGCGGCGATCTCGCGTTCGAGACGTTGCTTCTTTTGCTGCTGATGCCAGATGCTTGTTCCCATATTGTTTCGGTTTGAAAGTAACAGGCGTAGGTAGACGCCTGTTTACTCCAAAACAAAAGCGAAAAATGCAGTGAAAAGCGAAAAACCGACGAAAGACTGAACAAAACATCCCTGAAATCAGCTAAACTGTTACGTCAGTCCAGCTTTATCGGCGGGGTCAGTCCCGCTTTTCAAGCATTCACCTTGTCGCATCTCGACGGTTGACCTCCACCCATCGGCGGGACGGAATTTAGCTCGACCACTCGGGTGCCGCCGGGATCATTGAGGTATGACCCTGTTTGGAATGCTGACCTTGTTCGTCATCATGCTGGCGCTCGCGGCGATACCGAGTGCGAGAGAGTCAGGGGTCAGTGTGCAAATCTTGACAGATCCAAGCGAGCAAGGAGGCCTTCGACAACGGGGCTGGTCCGTGAATTGCGGCATTCGATGAACCGGGCTTCGTGAGACAACGATGGGGTGAATGAGCCGGGGATTCCGCGATTTTTCACAGAAGGAAAGGAAGGGAACAAAGGGGGAGGTTTTTGAGGGTTAGTAGTTCCGCCTTTAGGCGGATTACGAAATACCCCGAGGCACCGCAGCCGCCTGAAGGCGGAACTACGAACGGCTTTTGGCGGAACCGATGGCTGGGGTGCTTCGCGGGTCTGGGGTCGGTCCTTGCGTGGTCTGGGGTCGGTCCTTTTTTCCGGGGAAAAAGATGCTAGGCAAATAATAGATGCGGAAAATAGATGCCAGACAAACAATGGCTGAAGAACCTACGGATCGGTGATGCGGACAGCGGGCCGTTCGTGAGGGGTTTCTTCAATACGGTCGACGGGATTGTGTTTGAATCGGCACGGGAACTGGACGGGCAGAAGTACACTGGGCACCACGGCGTGGGCTTTGGCGGGGGCGACAACGTGTGCATGAATTTCGATTTCCGGACGCGCTTTACTGGACGACCGGCCCCTATGATGGATTGATTTCGTTCGACGCGCCTGACGAAGAAACCGTAGATGCCCTGATGCTGGAACTCAATTCGAGTGGAAGGGTCAGAACCCAGACCATGCGGGCGCTTGACCGTGCCGCATTTTCCGTCGTTCTCGACAAAGCCAAAAAGGGCTGAGGCCCCCGAATTTTCACGGGGGGGTGAATGAAGGGGAACCGGCGGGATCGGTGAGTTCGGATCTGTCGCTTCATGTCCAAGGCGCCTGTGGTGAGAGCCAACTTTGCCTGGGTCGTGGGGTCCCGATTTCGCGGACCCACGACTTGGGTCAAAAGCCTCGAATTCGCGAAGGAAGCACGAGCAGGATTGAGAGCAGGCAGCCGGTCAACCAGAAGCTGAACCCACTGGGGAAGACATAGGGATAGAGCATCAGCGCGAATCCGATGACGGCTGGAGGCCAGCTTTCCCTCAACTTGCCGTAGGCGACGGCGATCGTGCCGATACTTCCAAACACGATCCAACCGATCACGGTGGATGCGGCGGGGAGTTCGAAGCCTTGAGCCAGCGGCATGATGAGCATTCCGTGAGTTTCTATCATGATCGGCCACCGAAGCGATCTCGAAATTGGCGGCACTTTCGCGTGAGCGGGTGTTGATGTTAGATCGTTCGGGTGGAGGGAAAAGATCAGCCTCGCATTCCGAGATTATTTGGAGATCCTCGAGGGCGTTTCAACCCGCCATGACGACTCAGGAAATCCAGCAGCATATCAACGCAGCGGTTCGTTCGAAGTTCGACGAATCCACTTCGGAATCTCTGGAAATGATGACGAGCGAGGGAGGCGATGGTCGGTTTATGGGCAGGGTCATTGCCACGCGGTATGCGGGTCACCCCGAGGTGGAGGGGGTTTTCCTCGCAATCGGGAAAACGGAGAGAGGGGTTCAGATCGTGAAGTTCGGCATGTCGGAGTCTCTCAATCCCGAGCCCAGCGATCTTGATTTTCTGCTGCGCAAAGAGTTGGGGATTGAGCGGGAGCAGACTTGAGGCCTGCTGCTGGAGCACCGGGCCGGGAATAGAAAGCGCGACCCTGAAGGTGGCAGGTCAGGGAACTCAAACGCGGGAGAAGATCGCCTTCATGGGCGTCGGCCTGATCTTGAAGTTCCCCCCATCCGCGATGACGCGGGCGATCGGCATGGAGCGCAAGGCGATGATCGTGGGTGGGATTTCCGTGAATTCGATGGGTGTGCGGGCAAGCTCCGGTAAAATCTTCGAAACGGATTTGCGCAGGTGAAGGAGGGTCCGCCATGAAGCGATACGGAGGACCAAGCGCTCGGCCTGGCCCTCAACGGTCATGCGGTAGGAACCCGAGGTAATGGTGAGACTCCCACTGATCCGGGGAAAGGGCCTACTCGGAGACATCACGGGTGCGGATCTTTAGAGTTCCGCTTACTTTCCAGGGTGTGTGGGTGACATTGTCGCCGACCCGGTCAGGGACATGGACTTCGAGGTCCTTGGCTTCGTAGGTGATTTCGGCGCCGCGTCCGGTCAACCGATCGTAGAGGGCTATCGCAAGGTCAGGCCAGGTCTGTGGATGGGAATCATTCATTTCGCCTCATGGGTCGCATCGATTTGGAGAGGGACAAGTGGGAATCCGCGTCGGCCCGCGCCTTTAGTCAGCGTTTCCCCCGGGAAATGATGCCCGTTTCCCGGGTTGCCCATTGGGAAAGTCGGTTCTAGGCTCCGCGCCCCGCCACGGACCATGAAAGCTGTCACCATTTACGATACGACCCTGCGCGACGGTACGCAGGGTGAGGGATTCCAGCTGTCGATGCTCGACAAGCTGCGAATCGCCAGGCGTCTCGATGAATTCGGTGTGGACTACATTGAAGGCGGTTGGCCGGGGTCGAATCCGAAGGATGTGGAGTTCTTTCAGGAGGCGAAGAAGCTGGACCTTAAGACCGCGAAGCTGGCGGCCTTTGGTTCGACGCGGAGGGCCGACATCAAGGTCGAGGAGGATCCGCAGGTGAGGCTGCTGCTTGAGGCGGAGACGCCGGTGGTGACGATTTTCGGCAAGAGCTGGGAGCTGCATGTGACCGAGGTGCTGCGGACGACGGCGGAGGAGAATCAGGCGATGATCCGCGATACCGTGGCTTATCTGGTGAGCAATGGCCGCGAGGTCGTTTATGATGCGGAGCACTTTTTCGATGGCTACAAGGATTCGCCGGAGCATGCGATCGCGACGCTGCAGGCGGCGGCGGATGGCGGTGCGGCGGTGCTGGTGCTTTGCGATACGAATGGCGGCACGCTGCCGTCCGAGGTGATGGAGATCGCGACGGCGGTGAAGGAAGCGATTCCGGGCACGCCTTTCGGGATTCATACGCACAACGACTGCGAACTCGGTGTGGCGAATGCCATCGCGGCGGTGAAGGCCGGAGGCGTTCAGGTCCAGGGAACGATCAATGGCTATGGCGAGCGGACGGGCAATTGCAATCTCACTTCGGTGATTCCGATTCTTCAACTGAAGATGGGAATCAAGGTGATTGAGGATCTAACAACCCTGCAGTCGCTGTCGTTCTTCGTTGATGACGTTTCCAACAATCCGAATTTCGCGCGTGCTCCCTTCATTGGCAGGACGGCGTTTGCCCACAAGGGCGGGATGCACGTCAATGCGGTGCAGAAGCTCGCCCGCAGCTATGAGCACATCGAACCGAAACTGGTGGGCAACTCGCAGCAGATCCTGGTTTCCGAACTCAGCGGCCAATCGAACATTCTGATCAAGGCGGAGCAGTTGGGGATGCCGCTCGACAAGGGCTCTGCCGAAGCGAAGAACGTGCTGAGCCGGGTCAAGGGACTTGAGAATGAAGGCTACTCGTTCGAGGCGGCCGGAGGTTCGCTGGAACTGCTGATTCGCAAGGAATTGGGGCGCTATGAAAAGCCATTTGATTTGAAGGAATTCCATACGTCCTACCGGCTTTATCGCGACGGCCATCAGCCGGTGTGCGAGGCGACGGTCAAGGTCTACGTGGGGGACGAAGGCCACTACACGGTGGCGGAGGGGAATGGTGTGGTGAACGCCTTGGACAAGGCGCTGCGCAAAGCCTTGCTGCCGTTCTATCCTGAAATCGAGGAAGTTTCCCTCACGGACTACAAGGTGCGGATCATCGACGGTCACGACGCGACGGCGGCGAAGACGCGGGTGCTGGTGGTATCGACCGATGGCGAGAAGAGTTGGGGCACGATTGGAGTTTCCGAAAACATCATCGAGGCATCGTGGATTGCGATCGTCGATAGTATCGACCTGTTTTTGCAGCGCCGGCGGAAAGCCTGATTCCGGCTTTGTCGCTCCTTGACTAGCGATTCCGGTAGTGAGGTTTGAACGGTTTGTGGACGGCCGAGGCCACATCTTCGAGCAGGGTCTTGACGCTTACTTCAAGTTGCGGATCACGGCCTGCGATCAGTTCGTCCGGGCTTGCCCAGACCATGATGTCGGGGACGGCACCGTTCATTTCCATGTCCTCTCCGGAATCGGGAAGGAACCAGCCGCGGAAGGGGACGCGCAGGGTGCCGGCATCGAGGATGCGGTCCTTGCCGGCCGAGATCACGCCACCGGCGGTGGTGACGCCGACGAGCTTGCCTCGACCCAGGGTCTTGATCGCGTGGGCGAAAATCTCGGCGTTCGAGTAGGAATTCTGGTTGCAGAGGACGACCAGTGGTTTGTGCCATGAGGCGTAAACCTTGCGGTCCTGCGGGTAGCCCGGGCCACCATCGCGGGGAATGGTGACGGCGTGTCGCGGCTGGCAAAGCACGGTGAGCAGGTGGTCGGTGATCATGCCGCCACCGTTGTCACGGATGTCGATGATGAGACCATCCTTGCCGTGACCGGCAGCGTAGATTTCCCGTTCGAACTGTTCGAACTCGTCCCAGAACATCCGTGCGATGTGGACGTATCCGAGCTTGCCATCGGAGAGCTCTTCCACCTTTCGACGGTTGTTGATGACGACTTCGGCTTCGGCCAGCTCGGTCGCTTTCTCGTAAGAGATGGGTTCGAGTTCGTGGTGGTGCTCCGTGCCTTGGTCATCGCGGACCGTCAGCTCGATGCGACGGTCCATGCGGCCATTCATGAAGCGATGGAGCGGCGTCGAGCCGTCGACGCGGCGGCCATTGACGCGGACGATGGTGTCGCCGGCGCGGACGGGTGGGTTGCAATTGGCGGCCGGGCTGTCGGCGATGACATTTCTAACAAACAGGGGATCGCCGGGGCCTTTGCGACCGAAGCGAATGCCGAGGTGCCGGGTGGTCTGGAATTCGGCTCCTTCGTTTTCCCAAGGCTCGGGCCATTCGGTGGAGAGGAAGGTGAGATGGGAGGCATTGAGTTCTCCGAGCAGCATGCCGACGACCCGGTCGAAGGTGCGGGAGTCGGGAGCGTTGGCGGCGATCTCTTCATACTTGCCGAGCATTTTGTCCCAGTTCAGGCCGTTCATTGTCTCGTCATAGAAGCGGTCGCGAAGGGTGCGCCAGACGATGCGGAAGCTGAGGCGTTGATGGGCGACTCGATCGCGCACCATGCGTGTGGAGATCCTGTATTTGGTGAGCTTGCCCTTCTTGAGAATGGCGGGAGCACGGTCGACAATCCACAGCAGGGATCCATCAGGCTCGACTCGCAGAGGCAGGCCGCGGTTGTCGGAGATGTCCTCCATTTTGGCGGTGGCACGGGCGTCGATGCTGTAGAGTGTATCGTTCGAGCTGTTTTTCGACTGGAAGTAGAGCGAGTCGGAATCTTCGGACCAGATCACGCGTTCCGGTTCGATGCCGCGAGTGTTGAGGCGAACGATGCGGTCGCTCAGGCCCTCGAAGTCGATTTTCAGCCGCTTGGATTTTTTCCGGGAAGGTGCAGTCGGGCCCGGGCTCGAAGGCTCATCTCGAAGTTCGGTGTCGGCAGGTTCTTCCTTGGTGGGTGCGTCCTCGCTCTCAGGGCTGTCTTCCTGCTGATAGAACGGGTCATCGCGCATGATGGCTTCCGCCTCGAGTTCGCGGCGTGTGCGGGAACTGCGAACGGCTTCTTCGAGCTTCAGGTCGACGTAGAAAAGTCCCATTTCGTTGTTCAGGCGGCGGCCGGTGAAGGCGATCTTGCGACCGTCCGGCGACCAGCGCGGCGAGCCTTCGAAATCGGGATGGCGGGAGATGTTGAAGGGCTCGAGGGACCCGTCGGTCGGGACCACGTAGATGTCGCGATTGAAGTTCTGGTCCTGGGCGGCGAAGACGATCCATTGTCCGTCGGGGGACCAATCAAAGGTGGGTGCGTCCCAGCATTCGAACAGGACCTGCGGGGACTTGCCGTCGATATCGGATATCATGAGGTCACCGCTGCCCGAGATCCATGCCAGATGGGTGCCTTTGGGGCTGATTGAGAAGCGTTGTTTTTTCTCAGGGCCGAAGGTGACTTGTTCGGTGAGGAAGGATCCGGTACGCCACCAGAATTCGTCGGGGTTCTTGCGTGAGATCCGCCAGATGTTGGACTCGATGCCGTCGTCGAAGAGGTAGTAAACGTATTTTCCGTCGGGGGTGAAGGCGGGATCATCTTCGAGACCATCGGTTTGGGTGATCCGGTTGGGCTCGCGCAGAATGGTGTCCATGGCCCAGAGTTCTCCCTCTGCCTTGAAGACGATCTCGAGTTTGCTGGGGGAGAAGTCGGCGTCCACCGTGCCGGTGATGTTGCGAACTTCACTCGAGGTTTCCGGGAGGTCTTCGGCTTGCCAGATGAGGAGTTTTTTGGGGTCGGCGTCCTTGCCCGGTTGGTAGCTCCAGAGGTCGAATCCGCGGCGGAAGACCATCATGCTTCCATCCGAGGAAAGGGCGGGGAGCATGATGCCATCGCCGCTGAAGTTGGTCAGTTTCCGGTCGTCGTCACCGGCGAGCGAGCGCGACCAGAGGTTGAGGCAGCCGTCGCGTTCGGAGAGGTAGTAGAAGCCCTTGGAATCCGGCCATGGCATCGGTGAGCGGGCTTCGTGATCTTCCTTGATCAGGGAGGTGAAGGTTTCGTTACTAGGTTCGTAGGACCAGATCGAGGAGGCACGCGGTCCCTTGTAGCCCTTGCGATAGAGCTGCTCTCCTTCGCGGCAGAACAGGACTTTCGATCCATCGGGTGTCCATTGGGAGGAGTTTCCCTTTTCGTCGAAGATGTAGGTTTCCGGGGCTTCACGCCGAAGATTGATCTGGATGAGACGGTAGGGTCGGAAACCCGGTTCGTCACGAAGCCCGCGAAGGATGGCGGTGCTGCCATCCGGTGTGATGCATTCAAGCGTGCCTCCTTCCGAGTGGAAGCTGTGCTGGGTGGCAGGGCCACCGTCGACCGGCATGGAGAAAAGCTGCAGCGCGCCGGCACGGGTGGAGCAGAAGTAGATCGTTTTTCCATCCGGGGAAAATTGCGGGTAGCTGTCGCGAGCCGGGTGGGCGGTGATGCGGGTGGCGCGGCCACCGCTGGTCGGCGCCGACCAGAGATCGTCACGCCATTCGAAAGCCACGGTTTTGCCATCTGGGGAGAGACAGGGCCAGCTGGCCATCTGAATCAGGCCGGCACCGTTGGGGAGGCTTTTCTCGTCGGAAGCTGCGTGGAGCAGACCCGGAATGAGGCACAAAAGAAAATGTCGAAGTATTGCGGGCCGCATAGGGTGGAAGACGGTTTTACGCTGAATTGACGGGACTTCTATCGCAGGTATTTAATGAATCCGAACTAATTTAGCAAGCTACCACTTTGCGACATCGAGCAGGAAGGGGGCCAGATGGGACCGTGGGTGCTTACAAACAAGGAGAATATCTGAGAATCAGTGGGTTGGGGCGATATTCAAGCCCGACGATCCGGAGGGGACAAAGCCTTCATTCTTGCCTCAATCTCCAATGGGGCCGCAGCGTAACCGAAGCGGAGACATTCGAAGAGGTAGTGCCACATGAATCCCTGATGCCCGCCGAGGCGCTGGAATTGCAGGGTGTGGACCAGTTCGTGTCGGATCAAGGCAGGGTCCGCCGAGGTGGCCGAAATCCCGCATCCGAGACACATGCCCGATGGATTGAACAGGGGAATTCCGATGTTTTGGGCCAGCTTGATCCAGCGTTTGGCCAGAGGTAGCGGGACTTGGTCGACGATTTCGAGTCGGATGGTCGCGGGTGACTGGATGCCGATTTCTGTAGCAAAGGTGAGCATCGACGAGGGCAGCCGGGACCCGGATTTCAGGATGGAATGCTCGCGGGCGCTGGACCATCTTGCCAAGGCAGGAGCGCAGGCATCGGCGAGAACCTTGGCAGGCAAGGGGAGCATCGGAGGGCCGCCGTTGGCGGCCTAAGTTGGCGCAAGTTCGTCCTTGAGCAGGGCGACGCCGTAGTCGCGATTCATCTGGGCGATGTGATCGACGCTGATTTCCTTCGGGCAGGCCGCCTCGCACTCGTAGTGGTTGGTGCAGCCACCGAAGCCTTCTTTGTCCATCTGCTTGACCA
>NZ_JBATWY010000163.1:0-5528 GCF_049672945.1 Haloferula sp.
TGGGGTAGCTTGAAGCACTGGTGTGGAAGCGCAGTCTGACGGTCTTGCCGGCAAGGCTGGAGAGGTCGGCCTGGAGGCGTTCGTAGTTCGGGGAATTGTAGCCGTTGTTGCGGTTGACGGTGTTGAGTTCGGTCCACGAGACGCCGTTGTTGATCGAGTAATGGAGTCTGAAATAGCCGTAGTTGCTGAGTTCACCGCGGATCCAGAAGGTGGCCTGGACTTTTGATCCGGGAGCGAGGACGAGCGCTTGGTCGAGGACCATGTTGTGCTCGGACTCGGTGACCATGCGCAGGCCGTCGATGCTGCGGGCGGAGTTGGTGCCGTCGATGGCGCTGGCATCGGTGTCGCTGTGCCAGCTGGCGGCGATCCACCGGTTTTGGATGTCGCCTTCGAAGTCCTCTTCCAGAGGCAGGGTGAGCGGGGTGTTGCGGTCGGGGTTTTCCGAGATGGAAAGGGAATCCAGCTTCCACCCTTCGCCGAGTGATGCATCACTGTTGGAAACGACTCGGAAGCGGAGCTTCACGGCTTGCGAGCCAACCCAACGAGCGAGGTCGATGCGTTGCTGGCGCCAGTCGGCGTGATCGCCTTCGTAAATGCCGTAGACGTTGATGCTCGGATAGCCCGTGGCGGAGATTTCGAGACGCACCCAGTCACCGGTACCGAGTTCGAGCTTGTCCCAGAATGTCAGAACAGGCCACTCGGTATCGCTCAGATCAACTGAGGTTTCGATCCAGGTGTTCTGATCGGGGAGATAGGATGAAGCGGGTGAGTCAGACAGAGATCGGCTGCCACTTTGGGCATCTTCGTCGCTGGCAGCCCATGTGCTGGCACCGGCACTGGCACCGACCACCCAGTTTGCGAGCGGATTTTCAAAGTCTTCCATCCACGGTGCCGGATTGCTGAGCGTGTGAACGGATAGCTCAAGTGGCGATGGCGCCGAGTAGGCTTGGTAGCTCGTGACGGCGAAGACGCGGTAGAAGTAGTCGGTATTTAAGGATAGGCCCATGTCGACGAAGGTCATGGGGCTGCCTGCGGCCACTTCGCCGGCGATGGTCGATTGAAGTCCGACACCGGTGGTGGCGGAGCGCGTGACCAGGTATCGAACGACTTGGGGGTGGTTGCTTGCAGTCCAACTGATACGAACAGATGACGATGCGATCTGGCTGGCGAGCGGGGTATTGATGGCGTCCGGTGATTCGGCGATGGAGATGTCGTCAAGGTGCCACCCATCCGCCACATCCGAGGCGTTGGTGGTCAGACGAAAGCGGACGAGCACCGCGGGTTCCTTGTAGGAGGTCAGCGACAAGCCGACGGGCAGCCATTGGTCACCGGCAGAGGCTCCGGTATATGTGGCGAGGGTGCTCCACGAGGTGCCTCCGTTGGTTGATATTTCGACTTGGGCGCTGTCGCCGCTGCCGAGGGCGTATTTGTGAAGAAATGACAGGCTGGGTGAGGTGGCGGCGCTGAGGTCGACCGGAGCGGAAAGGGTGAGGGACTGACCGGGCAGGCTGTTGGCATGGTCCGCACCGGGGGAGTCGGACCAGGCGTGGGTGGCAGAGGATGCGTCTTCCTCACTCAGGGCCCATGGCGCATCGGCCACCCAGGTGGCGGGTCCACCTTCGCCATTGTCGATGAACGGATAGTCCATCCCGGGAAGGGTGAGGGCACTTGCCATGTTGCTTGGTGTGCGCAGGCCGAGCGTGTTTTCGACGAGGATGAAGTAGTGGTAGTGGGTCTTGGGGCTGATGGCTGGATCAGTCCAGGTCACTTGGTTGGGGTCTGTGATGCGGATCAATTCGGCAGCATCCTGCCACGGCGTGTCCGGCTGAAGCGAACGGACGATCACATAGGCGGCAAAGTTCGGATCGCTGGAAGCGCCCCAGCTGAGATCGATGTGATTGCGCCCGATGTCCGCTCCCGAAGGAGCGTTCAAGGTGATGGGAGCCGGAGCTTCGCCGATGACGACATCGTCGATCGTCCAGCCATCGCGAACGACCGTGCTGTCGGTGAAGAGACGGAAGCGTAGCCGCAGGGTGGACTCACCGGCATAGTTCGAGAGGTCGATTTGTATTTTCTCCATCGCCATCTGATCGCCCGTGAAGGAGGCCAGCGGTGGATTCTCCCAAACGAGTCCACCGTCCGTGGAGACTTCGACGAAGCCAAAGTCGTAGTATTGCTCGAGCGAGTAGCTGTGCTGGAATGAAAGCGTGGGCCGGACGGCACCGCTGAGGTCGACATCATCGACCATGCTTGTGGAGGCATTGCTACTATTGAAGTAATAGCTGCCGTGGGAATCGGTCAGGGCGTGAGTGGGTGAGGCGTGGCGTTCGGTGCTGACGCTCCACAGCCCGTTCATCGACCAGGAAGAGCTACCGGATTCAAAATCGTCAACGAAAGGATAAGGACTCGCGCCAACCGATCCGGAAACGGCGAGGGTGATCAGCAGGGACCGAATGGCTCGGATCGCGGACCATGGGGAGCTGAGAGAACGAGTGTGGGGGTGGTTTGACGTTTTCATGGTTCATAATGGGTGGAATCGTGGAGAGAGGAGGCCGGAACGGGGCTCAACGCTGACCAGAAAGGGGTCGCGGAACGGCCAAGGATTTTCGGGTATCCAACTTGTTCTCCCGGGCGGGTTGTCGAAGCCAGCCGAGCGGCTCGAAACCCCGGAGCGGGGGAAGCGACAAGTCCCAGGGTCGGTCTTGTTGCTGCTGCCCGCAGACCGCGAGGCAGACACGTTTTCATCCTATTTTATCCCTACGCTCGGTCGGAGATCCATGCTCATCACGGGCTCCTCAGGACTCCGCATATTATGCTTTCCGAGACTGATGACGGGAAGCACTGGCAAGCCAGATGGTGGGATAAAACAACTCCATCAAGGCACCAATCCATCGAAACCACTGGGAATTTTCTTGTGAAGTGACACTCTTACCTCAGTTGACTCCTTTCCGATCCATTACTGCGCTGCTGCTGGCCTTTCTGGTCGCCGTTCCGCTTTGCTGCTGCTCGCTTGAGGCGGCGGATGCTCCAGCGCGGCAGGCCTGCTGTGCTGGTGGTGAAAATCAGGGAGACGAAAAAGGGCCGCAGGCCTGCGCTTGCAAGTCCAAGGAGCCACGCGATGAGGCGAAGATTTTCGAATTTCGCTTGGACCAGGTCGCGGCGATGGTGCCGACTGTTCAGGATCTTGGATACCTGAGCCAGCCCTTGTTGCAGAGCGAGCCGATGGCTGGCATGTCACATTCCGGCTGCGATCCGCCGAGGCTGCGACTGGCTTGGTATTCCCGCTGGCTTATTTGAAGCCACGCTCGATCTGACCCTCCGGCGTCCCTTTCGGACGTACGGAATGACTGCGTGCTGATGTTCGCAGATTCGTGCCCAACCACCTTGGTGGTCCTCTGGCATTCCTTTTACAAACCACTCAAAAACAACGATTTATCATGAAAACTACTCTTATTCTTAGCTCTTTCGCCCTGCTCTTCAGCGCCTGCAAACCGCAGGAAACGACAACGACCGATGCGTCTGCGGAAGCGCTCGCTGCAAAGCCCTACCCGCTCGATATCTGCGTCGTCTCCGGCGAGAAGCTCGGCTCAATGGGCGATCCCGTGGTGATCACTCACGAAGGCCAGCAGATCAAATTCTGCTGTGACAGCTGCGAACCGAAGTTCAGGAAGGCCCCGGCGAAGTTCTTGAGCAAGCTCGAAGACAAATAATCCTCAGGCTACAGGAGGCATCGGTTGATCCGTGCCGCTTGTGGCCATAGCTTCATCCTTCACTGAAGGCGGCGCGGCATCGTGCGGCCCGGCTTTCACAATAGACACCCCAGGATCGCGCCTTGGTGTTCATGTTGCCGATCTGTCTCGGGGCGATTTTCATACTGCTCTATCTGGACAGCCGTTCGGTGATCAATACCGGCATTATTTTTTCCGGGGTGATGGTCGCCTGGTCCGGGGGGTTTCTGATGCTCTGGCTCTACGGCCAACCGGGCTTCCTTGATTTCGAGATCTTCGGCCACAATGTTGGCCAGCTGTTCAACGTCGGCCCGATCAATCTTTCGACCGCCGTTTGGGTGGGTTTCCTCGCGCTCTTTGGCATCGCCACGGATGATGGGGTCGTGGTTTCCACCTACCTGCGCCAGAAGTTCGATGAGCTGAAGCCGAGCACGATTGCAGAAGTTCGTGCCGCCACGCTGGAGGCCGGACTGCGTCGCGTCCGCCCTTGTTTGATGACCACCGCCACCACCTTGTTGGCTCTGCTTCCCGTAATCACCTCCACCGGTCGCGGCTCCGACCTGATGGTCCCGATGGCGATCCCGATCTTTGGCGGGATGTTCATCGAGCTGATGACCATGTTCATCGTGCCCACGCTCTACTGCCTCTGGCAGGAGCGAAGGCTGGGGAAGCAGGCCTTCGAGATTTGAAGAATCAATACCAAGACCTATCAGCCGGTGCTGGCCGTATTCGAAGTGACTTTTTCCATGGCGCCGACGGCATGCTGGGTCGTGTAGGATGCATTGGATGATGGTGACGGTGCCGTGCCGGGGTGGATCGCGACCCTATTCGAGCTCGGCCATTCGCCGGCTCTTCAAATCGATGGATGTTCGGGCAATCGATGCGATAGGTGGTGGCAATGAGGGAGGAAATTTCATTGATTCTAATGGCTTTGGCGTGTGGCGGCTTCTGTTTGGCGATGGAAGAACCGGTAGTCGAGGAATGGCCGCACTTCCTCGGGCCACACATGAATGCGACGACCCGTGAAAGTCCGTTGCTAGAGAAGTGGCCGGAGGATGGGTTGAAGGTGGTTTGGGAAGTGGAACGGGGTGAGGGCTATGCTGGTCCAGTGATCGCAGACGGCCGTCTGTTCTACTTTCATCACGAAGACCGGAAGGAGACGGTGGAATGCCGCAAGCCGGAAACGGGAGAGCTTGTCTGGACCTATGCCTACCCTGTGGAGTATCAGGACCGTTATGGCTTTAGCTCCGGGCCGCGTTCCAGTGCGGTCGTTGATGACGGGAGGGTCTATGTCGCGGGAGTGACGGCACAGCTGCACTGTCTGAGTGCTGACAAGGGGGAGCTGATCTGGAAGCGGGACCTGCAAAAGGAAGCGAAGGTTCCACAATATTTCTTCGGCTACGGCCCGACACCGGTGGTCTACGAGGACCGATTGATCGTGAATGTCGGAGGAAAGGGAAGGGCGGAAGGACGCGGGGTTTGTGTGGCGGCATTCGACAAGAAAAGTGGTGAGGTCCTTTGGACGGTCGTGGACACGTGGGGTGCTAGCTATGCCTCGCCGGTCGTGGCGACGATCCGCGGAAAGGCCTGCGCGCTGGTGCTGGCAGCGGGTGAGAGCAGGCCGACTCATGGAGGCCTGCTGACAATTGATGTCGAGACCGGCGAGGTCTATGACCGCTTCCCATGGCGATCGAGGAAGTATGAGTCGGTGCTGGCCTCTTCACCATTGGCTATCGACGAGTCGCGCGTCTTCATTTCCGAATGCTATGAACGCGGTGGTGTATTGCTGGAGTACGATGA
>NZ_JBATWY010000164.1:0-2434 GCF_049672945.1 Haloferula sp.
GAGTTGCAGGGGGTGGAGGCGTGGATTGCGGCCTCCTTCATGCGCACCCAGGTGGCTCGACCGACTTTTGATCTGATGGGCGAACGCCCGATGCTGGTGTTGCGGTCGACGCCCGAATTGTCCTGGGAGCTCGCGACCAAGGAAGTCTTTGACCGCGTGGGTGCCAGCCTGATCATTTTGTTGACGCTGCCGCTGTGGGTGTTTGCCTACGTCGGGATCAAGCTGACGAGTCCGGGTGCCCCGGTGATGTTCAAACAGAAGCGTGCCGGGCGTTACGGGAAGCCATTCCGCATGCGCAAGTTCCGAACGATGGTGCCCGATGCCGAGGCCTTGCTGGAGAAGATCAAGAAAGACCACGGCAATCAGATGGATGGTCCGGTCTTCAAGCTTGAGAATGACCCGCGCGTCTTTCGCTTCGGGGCCTTCCTGAGGAAGTTCAGCATCGATGAGCTGCCGCAGTTGATCAATGTGGTTGTCGGAGACATGAGTCTGGTGGGTCCGCGGCCACTACCGCTCTACGAGGTGGAGGCCTTTTCAAAATCCGCCCATCGTCGTCGCCTGAGCATGAAGCCGGGGATTACCTGCGAGTGGCAGGCGGGTGGCCGGAACAAGATTTCCAGCTTTGAGGAGTGGGTGGAAATGGACCTTCGCTACATCGACAACTGGTCGTTCCTGCTGGATCTGAGGATTTTGGTGAAGACGGTGCCGGCCGTGCTTTTTGGCTGGGGAGCGAAGTGAGGAGGAGGTCGGTGTTTCGGGAAATCGACCATTGCAGTCCGGACCTTCGGACCTTCCGGCCTCATCCGCTTTGAGTTTCTCCAGCTCCCCGCCTTTCTCCAGTCAGAGACCTTGGCGTCTTCGCGCCTTTGCGGTGAGTCCCGTTCGTGTGATCAATGAAGCTGATTTCGGCAGTTTTTTTCGTGTTGGCGCTGGCCCTGGCACTGCTCTTTGGGGCCCAAACGGCGTCGTGGAGCTGGGGCCCGGGCTTGCTGGGACTTGGGGTGGCGTCATTGTTTGGGGTTTTCGGAAGCCGTCAGCGTTGCCATCTGCCTTTGGCAGTCGCTCTGCTTGCGGCGGCGGGGTGGATCATCCTTCGCTGCTATCAATCCGAGGTTCTGGATGGCGCCCGCGCCGACGCCTTGCTGGTGATTGCGCTCTTGGCGAGTTGCTGGCTTGTCGCAGGCTACGGTGGCAACAAGAAGGCGCTGACGCTTCTCTATGACGGAATCGCCCTTACGGTAGTAGCCAACGCGGTGATGGCGTTTCTTCAATGGCGGGATCCTTCTTTTTGTTGGCCGTATGAGGCGCGCCCCAGGGAGCAGCTCTCGGGTTTTTTTGGTCACTACAACTACTTTTCAAACTACCTGCTGGGAACGGGTGGGATTCTCTTGGGGAAGGCCGTTTTCGGCAGTGATGTGAAGGGGAGGCGGCTGGGCTATCTCATCGTCGTGGTCGGGGCCTTTGCGTTGATTCCGCTTTCGGGTTCGAGAGGTGGGGTGCTGGCCCTTGGTATCGGACTGTTAGTGTTTGCGACGGCGGTTGCACTTATCCTTTATCGCCGGAAGAACCGTTGGTTCCCTCTCGCAGCAGCCATCGTTCCATTCGGTCTGGTCGCAGGAGCTGGAGTCGCTTGGATCGTGTTAAGTGGGATTCAGTCGGATCGTCAGCAGGAGCAGGGGATTGCGAATCTTGCCGATGGGGGTTCGAGGCTGGAATGGATCGGGTTGGCACTTGCGACCAGTCGTGACCATTTGTGGCAGGGGGGTGGAAGCCGCTCTTATTCATGGGAACGCAATGGCAAGTGGGATCCGGATGAATTTGGCTGGGCTCACGAGAACGAGCCCTTCGTTCACAATGAGCTTTTGCAGGCGATCACCGATTATGGAGTGATCGGGGCCGGGTTGGTGATGGTCGTCCTGGGTCTGGCGATCTGGCGCTGCCTTGCGGGCCTGGTTTTGGACAGTCCTTTGGAGAAAAGTGATACCCTCGTCGAGAGCGACTCGGATGCGGTGCATGCCGGTGTGCTGACGGCGGGTGCGGCGATGGTAACTCAGGCGAACCTGAGCTTTGTGTTTCATTTCATTCCACTGGTGATGCTGTTTGGGATGCTGCTGGGATTGATTCTCCCACGTCGGGCAAAGGGCTCAGCATCAGGGTTCATGCGCTACCCGGTGGGTATCGGACTGGGGCTGATCCTTCTGTGGGCCGGATCTAAAGCAACCTATGCGCTGGAACGGCTGTGGCCGGTTGTCTACGTGTTGGACGACAGGGAAAAGATGTCGACGGAAGAAGCTTTCGCCCGTTTTGATGCTGCTGGCGATGCCTGGCCGGGATTTGAGATTGCGGAAGAAAGCGGGAAGCTATTTCTCATATTGGCGGCTCGTGAGGGAATCACTGAAGAAGCCTCCGCAAGGTTACGGCACCAATCCATCCT
>NZ_JBATWY010000165.1:0-10149 GCF_049672945.1 Haloferula sp.
GCCGTATTTTGCGTGCCGGAACGGAGTCTGGTTTCAGCGACCCGGTTTCCACGAGCTGCACCGTCATTTCCGGCGACTCCGGCGGACCGCTTTTCAATCTCCGTGGCGAGGTCATCGGGATCAACTCTAACATTAACCTGCCATGGTTCGCGAACAACCACGTCCCTGTCAGCGTTCTCCGAAAAAGCTGGGATCAGTTCATCGCAGGAGAGACCCTGTCGAGCGGTGGAGCCAACGGCCAGTCACCCGACTTCTTCGAACAGCACGACTACCTCGAAGATCCCTTCGCCGAGGTTCGGGAAAAGTTTCTCGAATTGCTTCCTTTGCACGCAGCGAGGGACGGCCTGGAAGCCCTGGTCGAGCGGCCCCGTTTGCTTTCGCTTCACCGCATGCAGGCCCACCTTGAGCGATGGGAGCCGGAGGAAGAAGCTGCCGAAGAGCCGAAGCTCGGCTTCGCCCTCAATAGTTCGACCGGCCCTGCAGTCATCGCCGAAATCGAGCCAGATTCCCCTGCCGCGGGGGCGGGCCTCCAGTCCGGGGACCAGTTGCTCACTTTCAACGGCAAGTCCGCCGCCACCGCCCCGGCCTTCGCGCTCGCTCTTCGTTCGCTTGACCCCGCCGCGCTGCCCGATTCACTCGATGTCACTGCCCAGCGCGGTGGCGAAACCCTCAGCTTCTCGATCGCGCCATCCTCCCGCCCTGCTCGGCGGCACTTCCTCCCACCGGTCACCGACGTCCTCACTGCGATGAGCGCGAGAGGGATGTCGACGGCAGTAAGCCGCGACGTCCAAGAGCTCGAATCCGAGTTCATCAAACCCCTCGTCGAACTCGAAAAGCGAGCCCGCTACTCAGTCCTCGAACTTCACAAGGAGGACGGCAACTCGAAACTCGGATTCGCAACCATCGTATCGGCCGATGGCGAAATGCTTACCCAAGCCTCACTCCTGCCCGAAGATGCCGAACTGGTCGCCGTTTATCAGGACGAGAGCCTCCCGATCGAAGTCGTCGCCAAGGATGAGCTTTCTGACCTCGCCCTTTTGCGATTCGCCAAAGCCGCCCCGGAACCCCTCGCCGCTGTCGAATGGAGCGAGGCAACGCCCACACCAGGCACCCTCGTTTACAGCCCGACCGGTGACGACATGACGATGGAATGCGCGGCGATCACACGTCCTCACGGCACCATCGTCCCTGGTGGAAAGGAAGCCCGATATCGTTTCGGAAGCACGCCTCCCTACCTGGGCGTCCAGCTTGAGGAAGACGCGCCCCTCGCCACCGTGGTGATGCCCGATAGCCCGGCCGACCGGGCGGGAATTCTGGAAGGCGACCGCATCACCAAAGCCAATGGGCAAGAAATCTCAAGTCCCAGAAATCTGTTAGATATTATCAAGAGCAGCGTGCCGGGTGACAAACTTCGTCTAACGCTCAAGCGCGACGGCAAAGAATTCAAGGTATCCCCCATTCTTGATCAGCCACCCACAAAAGGCAGCGGGTTCTCTCCGGAAGCCGCACGCATCGACAAGCAACTCATGGGGCTCAGCGCTGGAGGCGGCAAGCTCAGCACTCGTCGCAGTCCGTTCCCCGAATGCTACTATCATCACCTCCCGATCATTGCCTCGGAAACCGGATCCGCGATCTTCGATGCGAGCGGCCTCGCCTACGGCATCAATATTTGTCGCTCCCTCCGTCACCGAACGCTCGCGCTCACCGTGCCATCCGTCCAAGCTGCGCTCACGCGGCTGCGTGCCGAACCCTCAGAACCGAAGGACGAGTGACACTTTCCCCGTTACCATCAGCCCATGAAACTCATCCAAATCCTCCGCCGTCATCCATGGCCTGTCTTCCTCGGGTTGTGGACCATTGGAGTGGCTTGGATCGTCATTTGGCTGTTCAACCGTCCGCCCGCCGAGCCGATCATCATTCGCAGCGAGCAGGTCGGCGACACCGGTGGATGGCCGCTCTTTGACCGTACCTTCTATCCGATCTATCCATGGCTGCTTCTTGCCCCATGGGTGATCTGGCTCAGCCTGCGCTTCCCCATCGGGTTACGGCGGACCTGGTTGGCACTGCCTCTCGTGCTACTCGGCGCAGCATCCTTCGTTTACCTCAGCTACCGTTTCGCCAGCGGCTACGGCGAGCGCCTCCCACAGCTCGTCTATCTTTCCTACGCTCAACTGGGATCAATGCCGCAAGTCCTCATCGACGG
Source organism: Haloferula sp. (assembly GCF_049672945.1). Classification (NCBI taxonomy): domain Bacteria; kingdom Pseudomonadati; phylum Verrucomicrobiota; class Verrucomicrobiia; order Verrucomicrobiales; family Verrucomicrobiaceae; genus Haloferula; species Haloferula sp. The sequence goes on from NZ_JBATWY010000165.1 coordinate 2,204, forward strand.
CAAAGAACTGCTCTCCAAGCAATCATCGGGAAAAAAGGAAAGCCCTGAGCAGCCCGTCAAAATCGACCTTCAGGTCGAAGGCCTGAAGGATCTGCTCGCCCAAATAGAAGATCAATTGGGACTGCCCTTGGACGAAGAGCAGATCAGCAAGCAAATCGAAGAAGCCATGGTGAACCCTGCCGCTCGCGGACCCAACACGGAGGTCACCGTGATTGCCAAGCCAGCGGGCCCGGAATCGATGACCGTCGATGGATCGGGGGGCATCGACATTCCTAAAGTACAGGCCCCTGATCTGGGTCAAATCACCCGACCGAACCTGGTGCTGGGTTCACTGCTTCACCTCGGCGGCTTCGTGCTCATCGGGGGGCTGGTTCACCTCGGTGTCTTCCTCAAACACATCCGCGACCGTGAACAGCGGCACACCATCGTCAGCAAGGAACTCGCTGAAGCCCGCCTCTCCGAACTCCACGCCCAGCTGCGTCCGCACTTTCTTTTCAACGCACTCAATTCGATCTCATCCGAGGTCCACGAGTCTCCCGAGAAGGCCGTCGACATGATCGTCCACCTTTCCGATCTCCTGCGCGGTTCACTCACCGTCGAGCGCGGCAACGGCCTCATCCCACTGCGCAACGAACTCGCCCTGCTCGACCACTACCTCGCGCTCCAGTCGCACCGCTTTGGCAACCGCCTCACCGTGCATCGCGATTTCCCGGAGAACACCCTCGCTGTCCCGGTCCCACCCTTCGTGCTCCAGCCACTGGTCGAAAACGCAGTCCAGCACGGTCTCGAACCACTCGCCAGGCAAGGCAACCTGTGGCTCTCGTCGCAACTCGAGAATGGCGAGCTGATCATCCTAATCGAGGACGACGGCGTGGGCCTGAATGCCTCGCCCGCCACCAAAGGCACCGGCACCGGCCTCTCCAACATCCGCAGCCGGCTCGAAACCCTCTTCCCCGAGCGCCACCGCCTTTTGCTCGAAGCCGCCAGCTCCGAGCAGGGAACCCGCGTCACCCTGCGCCTGCCGCTCTCCTGAAAATGGCCACCATCCGCATTCTCATCGCCGACGACGAGGCACCCGCCCGCGCCCGCATCCGACGAGTCCTCGGCACCCGCCCGGACTGCACAATTATCGCCGAGTGCTCGAACGGCGCCGACACCCTCGATGCCCTCATCAACCAGGAGATCGACGTGCTTTTCCTCGACATCCAGATGCCCGAACTCACTGGCTTCGAAGTCATTGCCAACCTCCCCTCCGACCACCCTCGTCCGGCTATCATTTTCACCACCGCCTACGACCAACATGCCATCGAGGCCTTCTCGGTCTGCGCCGTCGACTACTTGCTCAAGCCTTGGAAAGACGACCGCCTGTTAGCCGCACTGGACCGAGCCATCTCGATCGAACCGCGCAAGAACCCCGCCACCGACATCGAATCGCTCCTGCAGCGGGTGCAGCACCATGCCAACGAGCGCATCGCCGTCCGTGACGGCGAACACCTGCACTTTCTCCGCGTCCGCCACATCCAACATGTCGAGGCTGCCGCCAACTACGTGATCCTCCACTGCCGCGACGCCCGCCACATCCACCGCGAAACCCTCGCCGCCATGGAGAAACGTCTCCTTTCCCACGGCTTCTTCCGCGCCAACCGCTCGAATCTGATCAACCTTGCCCAAGTCCGTGAGGTCAAATCTTCTGCAAAAGGCCCAAGCCAAATCATCCTCGAAGGCGACGCCGTCATTTCCCTCACCCGCCCGATCCGCGAACTAGAACAAGCGCTCTCCACCTTGTGAGCGTGTTTTCCGGAAGAGTCCCGTTTTCCAGATGGGTCATGGTAGTCACGGTGCCGTTGGTAGCGAGACTCACGATTCTGGCACTAAACTCACCGCAATGGGTGGCGAACCATGATTCCAGTCCACTGACAAGACTGTCTCAATCCGGATCATCGTTAAAATCCATGTTATCCGGCCCGATGGCAAATGTGGGGCCAAAAACGTAGACATCGAAGTAATCGGGGCTGCCGGAAACCAGCGAGAAAATGAAAGCGCACAGATTACCGTGATGCTCTGTCATCAGTTTGACATAGACCTACAGCTCCCCCAGTTCTTTCACTGAAGCGCTGCTAACGACTAAGGTCGGGGAGGTATCTGGCTTACCTCTTCCCAGCGCCGATTGCACTATTTCCAAAAAAATTGTTACGCTTCAGTCTCCATCTGGAAATACCCATCAGACATGCTCGACCAGATTGATCAGGAGCGCTTCATGCGCTTGTGGACAGCCAAACAACCTTCGGTGTCGAATTATATCCACGCTTTAGTGCGAGATCGGGGGGCTGCGGAGGATTTGTTACAGGAGACGGCTCTACTGATGCTCCGACGCTTCTCGGAGTATGACGAGAGCCGCTCGTTTGTCGCGTGGGCGCTCGGCTTTGCCCGATTTAAGGTCATGAGTCTGCGGCGCGATAGCGCACGAAGCATTTTAGTCTTTGATGATGAGGCCTTGGAGCAGTTCACCGAATTATGGGCAGAGCAATCTGTCGAGACGTCAGACCAACGAAGCGCCTTAGAGGGCTGTATCGAAAAATTGGCCGATCATGCCCGGCGGGTCATACGCATGCGCTACTTTGAGGGCCTGAATGCGGAGGAGATTGCAGGAAAGATCGGTGGCAGTGGTGCTGCAGTTCGTGTCAAAATCCAGCGAATTCGCTCACAACTTCGCATTTGCATCGATAGGCAAACCCGTCTGGAGGAGGACCTCACATGAAGGATTCCGATCAAATTATCGACGACTATCTTGACGGCGTGCTTGCGGGGAATGATGAGGCCGAGTTTCTCAAGTGGTTAAAAGAGAGAGATTCCAACATGGAGCGCTTCACCGAGGCCGTCATGTTCGAGCAGCAGACCCGTGCCGCGCTTCATGCCATGGAAAGACCAGAGAAAGCTATCCGAGTGGCAAGGCCATTGAAGCCTCTGCCCCGGAGTGCCGACTCTCCAACATCATCCATTCCGGCAATTCCACGCAGAGACTGGCTTGGACGCGTAGCGACTTGGCTCGGTGCCTTCACCATCTTCGAAAAGAAAGCTCACGCCACCGGAGCTGGAAGCGCTTCACCTATAGTCACCCAAACCATCTCTACGATCATCATGTCCAAGACCACCGTTACCGTCGCCATCCTTATTGTCGGAGGAGGAGCTGCTTTACTCATCCACCAGGGAAACAAGGATACGGCTGACCGTGTCGAACAGCTGCAAAGCGAAGTTGAGGCGCTTCAGTCAAAAGTTTTGATAGAAAGATCTCCTCCTTCAGCATCTGCCGCTGCCGTCCTCATCAACGGTCGCACGGTGAGGGAAATCCTCGAAGACTGGCGCAGGCTTCATGAAGCCGGACCTGAAAATAATGCCGAGGCCAGGGCATACACGGTGGATCTCAATGGCATGAATGGAGCATCTTTGAAAGAACTACTGTTAGAGGCGGAATTGATAGGAGATTTGCCTACGAGGTTGATTTTTGATATTCTGTTACGGCTTGCGGAAAAGTCTCCCAAAGATGCCACAATCATCGGCGCACGCCTTGTAAGCAGCGCACCGGAATTCAACAAGGGATGGGCGGAATACGTAGGTAAGGCTTTTGGAAACTGGCTAGCTGAAGATCCCGCTGCTGCCGATGCGTGGTATCTAAGCGCGGCTGAATTGGGCGAACTCACGCCAAATTCCATCCCGCCGGATGGCTCTGATCGCTGGGCTCTCGACAGGCTGCTCGCAGGAGTTCGTTTTAAGGCCATGTTAGACACCGACCCCGACGCAGCGGAAGCGATGATCGGGGAGATGAAGGCTGAGGATGTAGCGATTAGCGTCAGCTCGCTGCGGGATACCGCCCTTATTGATCGTTTCGTCAGTCAGCTTCCTCCAAGCGAACAGCTCATGGCGACGACCACGCCGGTCACAATCTTGGCACGCGACGATTTTGACGGAGTCATCGGTTGGATTTCGTCGATGAAAATCACCCCCTCCGCGCGTGACACTCTCTTTACTCAAGCGATGGAATCCGCGCTGCTGGAGGCCAAGCTGGATTTGGATGGAATCGCCAAACTGACCAAATCCCTGCCGATCACCGATGACGGCTTGCCTTATATGCTGATTCGAGCAGCTACGGTTGCAGGCGATAACGCTGGTGCAGACCGGAAATGGAGCGAAATGGCAGACCGCACCTCATGGCTACGCCAAAACCTCACGCCGGAGCAAGCGGAGGCAAGCGTTGGGCGATACCTTGGAAGTCTGACAATTTACGATGTCGAGAAGGGCTTGAATGCTTATGAAAACGAGGTAGCGCGGAGCGGTATCCGCGATCCGAATCTCACCGCAGCTTTTGCCGAAGAACTCAGCACCGGGCGCAATGAGACAAGCATCCGCGAAGCCCTAAAAATGATCGAAACGATGCCCAAAGGAGCCCAGCGGGACAATGCAAGGAAGGTAATCGAGGAAAACCGACGCTAGGATGAATTTCTAGAAATGAAACGCACCAATCTACTCCTCCCTTTAATCGTTATTTCCACAACCATAGCCCTTATTTGGCAAGGTTCGCGAATTCGTGAGAAGGAATCCGAGCTTCTTGAGATGCTCTCTCGCCATGGCAAAGCTTCAGACTCAAGCAAATCGAATGGCTTGACGAAAGACTCCTCCCCGAAGCGAGCTGCGCGCCCAAGTGCCGCTGCTTTCGATCCTGACCGCTTTCTAACTGAATTGAATAGCCTGCTAGATGGCGCGGAGACCGATCCGCGAGCCGTTGAAGAGTCTTTGAGGATGTTCTTGTTTAAGAGCAAAGACAAGCTTGCCTCTGCATCACCGAAGGCTCTCAAGAAGACCTGTGATCAAATCGAGGCAGACTGGGCGAGTCATGAGAAGGCTTTTGTGTGGTTGGCACTTGTGTCGGAGATCGTGAAATCGGATCCCGCTTGGGCAATCCGTGGTATTGATCGTTACCATAAGACGATAGTCAAAGAGCAGCCGATTGAAAAGATGCTCCAGTATTTGGGAAAAAATGGCACTCTCGGAAGTTCTGCTTGGAGTCCCGAGTATGCGGCGGAGCTCGGGAAATGGTTTGATACGGCGAATGCAGATGGGCGGCTTAAAGGTTTGGCTGAGGAGGTCGCTGGCATGCGTTTCGATTTGAACATTTTCTCGGGAAACCTGTTAGCCGCCGTGGAGCAACTTTCCCATCTACCCGAAGAGAGCTTGAGCACGTGCCTGGAGGATCTCGCAGCATCTAACAGAGCTCCTAGTGATCAACGCCACCTCGTTGAAGCCGTCGCAGTAGCCGTGTCGGCTGCCGATTTTCAGGATTTTACCCGCGCCCTCTCTCAGCACGCAGGCTTCGATAGTGCTCGTGACATACTGGCGAGCGCTAAACTAACAGCCGAACGCCATGATCTGGCTGCGGCAGGTATCGCCGCCGCAGATATTGGCCCGCAAACCGGGGCACGAGCGGATTGGCTGATTGCAACGCTGCGTGACAAGGATGCGGGAGCGGTAACTGGTTTTGCCGCTGCTTGGACCCAAGCTGCTCACAAAGACACGGCAGCGTGGCTAGCCGGCCTTCCTGCAGGTGATATTCGTGATGCTGCTGTGGCAGGATTTGCCCCAGCTATTGCAAGTCTCGATGGGGCCACCGCAGCGAAATGGGTGCTCACCCTTGAAGACCCTTCTCTGCGAGCTTCAGCAATGGATCGTGTCCATCGCGAATGGCGCCGACATGAACCAGAGGCGGCAGCTGAATTTTTCCGCCGATGAATGAGCCTCCACTTGGAGCTGCTCAGTTTAGAAGTCAGCCAAAAGTTGCTTGAAGCTCCTCTTTCCCTCTAGCAAGAGCCGCGCAAATTCTTCTCTGAAGGGCGATTTTGTAGCATTGGTTGGTAGGTTGTCTGGAGAGTTTGATCGACTACTTGACCTTTCAGTCGCGGACGTCGCAGACGGTATGCGCTTGTACATCCTTTATACCGGCGAAGCTGACGACGTGTCCCTTGGGCGATCAAGCCGACGGACCGTTTTACTGTGAGGGGTAGATTGAAGTGTATTACCAATCTCGCCACGACTTGTTAGAGTGAAATCTCACAATCCCAGCAGATGGCGGAGGGAGTGGGGTTGACTGGGCTTCGCTCCGTCCAATCTAAGATCCGTCCTACGGCCAAAGAAGAATTTGATCGCAAAGCTCCCGGATGCTTTCGAACCCATTGACTTCGCTTCGCTCAGTTTGGGTTCTCCTCCCACCCTGAAACGCCATCGCCCCTGCCCAGACAAGTTGGGCAGGGGCGATGGCGGAGGGGGTGGGATTGACTGCGTTCCACTCCGTCCAATCGACGATGCGGCCTACGGCCGGGCGGAGACTCGGTCGTTAAACTCCCGGGCACTTTCAAACCCAGCCCTTCGGGTCGGGATTACCTCCCACCCGAACGCCATCAGGCCCCATCCCGCGTTGCGTGGGATGGGGCCAGATGGCGGAGGGGGTGGGATTCGAACCCACGGTAGGTTTCCCTACTTCAGTTTTCAAGACTGACGCGATAGACCACTCTGCCACCCCTCCTAGAGTCGGCGGACGGAGGTTTGCAACGTCTGGGCGAATGCTTCAAGCAAAACCAGATTCCAGATAACAGCTTTGCAGATATCGCAGAGGCAAGCTTACCCCGATCTGCCCAACAAAAAAGCCGGCCCCGCATTAACGGGACCGGCTTGGGAATCATATTCCAGCGAACTCAGGCCGTCCCGGCCGCTTCCTTGGCTGCGGCTTCATCGGATGGCAGAGGAACAACCTCGCCATCATTCTCATCAGGTTCGATGACGATTGGCTCGGGTTCTTCAACGGTGAACTCGATCTCGCTGTCGCGGTGACAATCGAATCCGGTGCCGGCAGGAATCAGGTGACCCATGATCACGTTCTCCTTGAAGCCGGTGAGGTAGTCGATCTTACCAAGAGTCGCCGCTTCGGTCAGCACCCGGGTGGTGTCCTGGAAGGACGCCGCCGAGATGAATGAATCGGTTTCGAGCGAAGCCTTGGTGATGCCGAGCAGCACCGGTTCGGCTTCGGCTGGCTTACCACCGTTGGCGACGATTTCTTCGTTGACCTTGGTGAAGGTCGAACGATCGACCTGATCACCCCAGAGATACTGATCGGCGTCACCGGGATCCGTAACCTTCACCTTGCGCAGCATCTGGCGAATGATGATCTCGATGTGCTTGTCGTTGATCTCCACGCCCTGAACGCGATAGACGGACTGAACCTCGTTCACCAGGTGCTCCTGAAGTTCCTGCGCTCCGCAGGCCTCAAGCAGGTCTTCCGGAGAGACAGGTCCTTCCGTGATCTGATCACCACGCTTCACCTGATCACCTTCGGTGACGATGATGTGACGTCCCATCGGGACGAGGTGGTCAACGCTTTCTCCACTTTCTGGATCAGTAGCGATGACCTTCTTCTTGCCGCGGACCGTGCCGCCGAAGGAGATCTCACCGTCAATCTTGGCGATCACGCAGGCGTCCTTCGGCTTGCGGGCTTCGAAAAGCTCGGCAACCCGTGGCAGACCACCGGTGATGTCCTTGGTGCGAGCCACCTTGCGCGGAGTCTTGGCCAACTGCGTGCCGCCGGTAATCGTGCTGCCTTCCTTGACGGAAAGGTGAGCTCCGACCGGAATCGAGTAACTGGCACGAACTTCCTTGGTCTTTGGATCCATCACGACGACCTGCGGATGCAGGTCTTCCTTGTGCTCGGTGACGACCATACCCTTCTTGCCGGTTTCCTTGTCGGTCTCCGACTGGACGGTGATGCCCGCGATCATGTCACGGAACTCCACCTTACCCGCCTTCTCGGTGATGATCGGAACGTTGTATGGATCCCAAGTCGCAACCGTCGCGCCCTTCTTCACATCCTCACCGTCCTTGATCTCGATTTCGCAACCGATGACGAT